>JANOTV010000125.1:0-6469 GCA_031416495.1 Gemmatimonadota bacterium | reverse complement strand
GTCGCGCTGACGCGCTTCCAGCGTCTTGCCTGCGACGCGGCCCGCTGGCGGTCTCGGGATGCCGGTCCCTATTCTACCTGTATGAGACTCCCCCTCCGCTCCGCCCTGCTGCTCGCGCTCTCCGCGCTTGTCGCCCCCGCTCTTGCCCAGCCACGCACCGCGAACCGCGCCGTCCGTGCCGACTCGTTGCTCATGCCGTATGCCGCGATCACGTGGCGAAATATCGGCCCATCACGCGGTGGTCGCAGCGTCGCGGTCTCGGGCATCGTCGGCCAGCCACTCACCTTCTTCGCCGGCTACACCGGCGGCGGACTCTGGCGCACCGACGACGCGGGCATCAGCTGGCGCAACATCTCCGATGGCTCTTTCAACACTGGATCCATCGGCGCGATCGCGGTCGCACCGTCCGATCCCAACGTGATCTACGTCGGCAGCGGTGAGCATCCCATCCGCGGCCAGTCGTCCACGTACGGCGATGGCGTGTACCGCAGCACCGATCAGGGCCGCACCTGGACGAATGTCGGACTCGCCGCCACGCGGCAGATCTCTGCGGTGCGCGTGCATCCTGCCGATCCGAACGTCGTGTACGTCGCGGCGCAGGGCGATCGCTGGAAGGGCACGGCCGAGCGCGGCATCTACCGCTCGCGCGATGGCGGCACCACGTGGACACTCGTGCTGAAGGGAGAGAACGCGACGAGCGGCGCGAGCGACCTCTCGATGGATCCCACGAACCCACGCATCCTTTACGCCGCGTTCTGGGATCACCAGCGCACGCCGTGGTATGTGCGCAGTGGCGGCAGCGGCAGCGGACTCTGGAAGTCAGTCGACGGTGGCGATACCTGGACGCGCCTCTCGAGCGGCCTGCCGCCGCTCGTGGGCAAGATCGGCGTCTCCGTGTCGCCGGCGAATCCTGATCGCGTGTTCGCGATCGTCGAAGCGGAGCAAGGCGGACTCTTCCGCTCCGACGATGCCGGCGCGACCTGGCGCCGACTCTCGTCGGACCGCCTCATCCAGACGCGCTCCTGGTACTACATGAAGGTCGTCGCCGACCCAGCCAACGCCGAGGTGGTGTGGGTGCTGAACGCACCGGTGCTCCGGTCCATCGACGGCGGTGCGACGTTCGCCACAGTGAGTGCGACGCATGGCGACAATCACGCGCTGTGGATCGACCCGACCGATTCGCGCCGTCTCATCAACGGCAATGACGGCGGTGCATCGGTCACGCTCGACGGCGGCAAGAGCTGGAGCACGCAGGACAACCAGCCGACCGCGCAGTTTTATCACGTCACGGTCGACGACGACTTCCCGTACAAGCTCTACAGCGGCCAGCAGGACAATAGTTCGGTCGTCATCCGGAGCCGCGGGACGGGCGGCTCCATCGGCGTGCGCGACTGGTGGAACGGCGCCGGCTGCGAGAGCGCCAACATCGGCGTGAGTGCCAAGGACCCGCGCTTCGTGTACGGCGGCTGCTACCAGGGCATCATCGACGAGTTGGACCAGCGCACCGGTCTCACGCGCGAGATCATGCCGTGGCCCGCGATGAACCTCACCGAGCGCACCGACAGCACGCGCTACCGCTTCAACTGGACGGCGCCGATCGTCGTCTCGCAGCATGATGCGAACGTGATCTATCATGGCGGCAACGTGCTCTTCAAGACGAGCGACCGCGGCACATCGTGGACGCCAGTCTCTCCCGACCTCACCCACGACGATCCGTCGCGCCAAGGGTGGGGCGGCGGACCCATCACCAATGAAGGGGCTGGCGGTGAGGTCTACGGCACGATCTTCGTGATCCACGAGTCGAAGCATGACGCGCGCACCATCTACGTCGGCACCGACGATGGCCGCGTGCAGCTCACCCGCGATGGCGGCGCCACGTGGAACGACGTGTCGCCCTCCGCTGCCAGCGACGGTCTCGTGAATGAGATCGAGGTCTCGCCGCACGACCCCGCCACCGTCTGGGTCGCGGTCCGCAAGGACCGAGTAGGCGATCCGGCACCGTACATCTTCCGCTCCACCGACTATGGCAAGAGCTGGACGCGACAGGTGAATGGCCTTCGCGAAGGTGAGCCCGTGCGTGTCGTGCGCGAGGATACCGAGCGCAGCGGCCTGCTCTACGCCGGCACGGAGAACGGTGCCTGGTTCTCTGTCGACGGCGGCGCACGCTGGCAGCCGTTCACCGGCATGCCGAAGGTCCCCGTGACCGATCTCGAGGTGCGCCACGGCGATCTCATCGCGGCCACCGAGGGACGCGCCTTCTGGATCCTTGACGATCTCTCTGCGTTGCGTCAGTACACCTCGGACGTCGCGCGTGCGGCGGTGCATCTCTTCATGCCGCGCACTGCGATCCTCATCGAAGGCGGCGGCGGCTTCGGTGGCGGTGGCGGTGGCGGTGGCGGCGCGGCGCGCGTCGGGCGCAATCCGCCCACGGGTGCGACGGTGCATTTCCAGCTCGCCACCGTGCCCGATTCATCGGCGAAGGTCACGCTCGAGTTCCTCGACAGCCGTGACACGGTGCTGCGCACGTACAAGCGCGGTGGCACCGGTGCGGCGCGTCTCGAGCCGCGCGCTGGCATCAACAGCTTCAGCTGGAACTTCCGTCGCGAGGCGCCGACCTCGCTGCAGGGCGTCGTCCTCTTCGGTACTCCGCCAGGCGGCGGCGCGCAGGTGCTCCCCGGACGCTATCAGGCGCGGCTCACCATCGGTGACGTCGTGCAGACCCGCCCATTCGAGATCGCACCGGACCCGCGCCGCGAAGCCGTCTCGGCCGCGGTGCTCGCCGAGCGCGACTCGATCGCGAACCATCTCGTCATGCGCATCGGCGAGATCCACGATGCGGTGCTCCGCGTGCGCGACATCAAGGCGCAGGTCGGCGGCATCATCACGCGCACCGCGACCGACCCGCTCGCGGACTCCATCGCCGCCGCCGGCAAAACGCTCACCGGCAAGGTGGAGAAGCTCGACCCGCGCATGACGACGAAGGCCAGCAACGGCCAGGACATCATCAACTACGCCAACGGCATCAACGGACAGTTCGGGTTCCTGCTCGGCCAGGTCGAGGGGCATCCCGCACTCACGACGCCGGTGAAGGTGCGGCTGGCCGAGCTGGAGCGTCGCTGGTCGGCGCTGCGCGCGGAGGTCGAGGTGCTCGAGACGGTGGACGTCGACACGTTCAACCGGCTGCTCGATCGCGCGAATGTGCCGGGATTGATCGTGCCAAAGCCGAAAGCTCCGGCGCCGATCATGTGATGACGCCCCCTGAACATCATCTGTCGTCTCCCCTGAGGGGTATATTACTCCCATGACCAGATCACTCCGCACCCCGCTGCTGACCTTCGCAGCAATCATGCTCTCCGCCACCGCCGTGTTGGCGGCCACCATCGTCCACGACCTCACCGGCAAGTGGGCGTTCAAGGTCGTCACCGCGAACGGCACCGGTACACCGGCCGTGACCCTCAAGCAGGACGGCGACAAGGTCACCGGCTCGTACGAGTCGAACGCACTCGGCACCCGCTCGCTCAGCGGCACCGTGAAGGGCGACTCGCTCACCTTCACGCTCTCCGCGAGCCCCGGCGGCGAGGCGGTGCTGCTCACGTATGAGGCCGCGATCGTCACGGCGGATAGCCTCAACGGCTATGTCGATTTCGGCGGGATGGGCGGCGCGACCTTCACCGCGGTGCGGCTGAAGTAGCGTCGGTCCACCGTGTTGAGGCGTGTCGCACGATGGAACGTGGCGTCCGCTGACCATCCAGCAGCAGCGCGTCGCCGGGTGGTCATCATCGGCGCGGGGGCTGCGGGCACGATGGCGGCGATCTTCGCCGCCAGGAGCGGCGCCGAGACCACGCTGCTCGAGCGCACGAAGGACGGCGGTCGCAAGATCCTCATCAGCGGCGGCGGTCGCTGCAACGTACTCCCACTGCATCTCGATGAATCGCGCTTCGTCACCGACTCGTCGGCGAACACGCTGCGGCGCATCATTCGCGCATGGCCCCTCGCCGAGCAGCGGCGGTTCTTCGAGGCTGAGGTGGGCATCCCACTCGTCGACGAACCCGAGGCGGCGAAGGTGTTCCCTGCCTCGCACAAGGCGCGCGATGTGCGCGACGGACTGCTCGCACTCGCCGAGCGCTGCGGTGCCAGGCTCTGGATGGAGACACGGGTGCTCGACATCGCGCCGGACGATGGCCGCTGGCGCATCGACATCGACGGAGCGCCTTCCATCACCGCCGACGCGGTGATCCTCGCCTGCGGCGGACTCTCGGTGCCCAACACCGGCAGCGACGGACTCGGCCTCAGCATCGCGCGCGCGCTGGGGCATACGATGCATCCCACCTACGCGGCGCTGACTCCGCTCACCGACGAAGCGGGAATGTTCGCGAGCCTTTCCGGCGTTTCGCTCACCGTCACGCTCACTGCGAAGTCTCCGGAACGCAGCGCGTCAGCGACCGGCGGCTTCCTCTTCACCCATCGTGGGTACAGCGGACCCTCGGTACTCGACATCTCGCATCTGGCAGTGCGTTCACGAGAGGAGGGCGGCGAGCGGGCGAAGGTGCAGGTGCGCTGGACATCGCTCGGTGAGCAGGAGTGGGAGGCCGTACTCAAGCCACACGGCACACGGACGGTGATCGGCGCACTGCGTTCGGAACTCCCCGATCGCCTGGCGACGGCGTTGATCACCGCAGCGAATGTCGAACCCACACGCCTGCTCGCCGAACTGCGACGAGAGGAGCGCCTGCGACTCATCGAGATGCTCGTGCGCGGTGCCTTGCCGTGGACCGGAGACGAGGGCTATAAGAAAGCCGAGGTGACCGGTGGCGGCGTGAGCCTCGCGGAGATCGATCCACGCACGATGGAAAGTCGGCGTCATCCCGGTCTGTATCTGTGCGGTGAGATGCTCGACGCGTTCGGACCCATCGGCGGCTACAACTTCCTTTGGGCGTGGGTGACGGGACGTGCGGCAGGAATCGCCGCGGGCAGTGGCAGGACGTGAGTTCGCATCGCCTCTCGACCGAAACATTCTTCTGGTCTTCCCATGACTGATCGCCGGCATGGTGTTCGGCGACGAACCTGGGATCTACCCGCACACCTATTTGGAGACCACACCATGAGACGGCTGGAACAGAAAAAACTACTGACCATCATCACCTCAGGCGCATTCTAAAAAATGATTATCGAGGCGGTGCGCAAGCGCGGTGTCAGCGGCTATACCGTGGTGCTGGCCAGCGGAGCCGGCGCTTCCGGGATTCAGTCGGGCATGCTCGACAGCGACTCCAATATCCTGATTCACATTATTCTCTCGGAGGCCCGCCTGATCACAGTGCTCGATGACCTCGATGACATGATGCGCCGTGACTACCGGATCAAGGTGATCGTGACGGACGTCTCGATCCTGCCGCGCACGAATGCCTCCGGTGCCTCCACGGACTAGCCCGATGCCTGATGGGTCTGCCCTCAGGTACGAATCCGCCGCACCGAAACATCCTGTAGATAATCCTAGATAGCTAAGGAAAACGAACAATGGACATCAAGTTATTCGCCACCCTGCTCGATCCCGCCATTCTGTTCTTTTTCCTGGGCATATTTGCCGCGCTGGTGCGATCCAATCTGGAGATACCGGCTCCCATCGCCAAATTCCTGTCCTTGTATCTGCTCATGGCGATAGGGATCAAAGGTGGTGTGGCCTTGAGCGTGAGCGGCATCCATATGCAGATGATGGTCGGGCTTGCGATCGCACTGTTCATGGCTTTCCTGGTGCCGCTCTACACCTTCCCCCTGCTGCGCCGCAAGCTTGACGGCTTCAACGCCGCCGCGATCGCGGCAACCTATGGCTCGGTGAGCGCGGTGACCTTTATCGCCGCCGGCCAGTTCCTGGACAATCATGGTATCGAATACGGCGGATACATGGCGGTGGCGCTGGTGATCATGGAGGCCCCAGCCGTCATCATGGCGGTGGCGCTCGCCGCCACGACGCGCGCGCGCCTGGCGAAGCACGGCGCAGGCGCGGCAACGAACGTTGGGAAGGACACCGGCGCGTTTTCGATGAAGCACATCCTGCACGAGTCGTTCACCGACGGGGCAATCCTCTTGCTGCTGGGGAGTCTGTTGATCGGCGTTCTCGTGGGGGCGGACGGCTATAAGGTCATGGAGCCCTTCACCGGCGACCTGTTCAAGGGCTTGCTGGCGTTTTTCCTGCTGGAGATGGGGATTCTGGTCGCCCGGCGCATCCGCGAGATGAAGGGGGTGGGGCCATTCCTTATAGCCTTTGCCTTCCTTGTCCCGATGCTCAACGCAGTGATCGTCATCACCCTGTCCCATCTCGCCGGTTTGTCAGCGGGGGATACGCTGATGCTCGCGACACTCGCGGCGAGCGCCTCCTATATCGTGGTGCCGGCGGTGGTCCGCGTCGCCATCCCGGAGGCGAATCCGGGACTCTACTTCGGTATGGCGCTGGCACTCACCTTCCCGTTCAATG
>JANOTV010000124.1:0-6484 GCA_031416495.1 Gemmatimonadota bacterium | reverse complement strand
CCCATCTGGGCGGGGTTCGCGTTCGACTACCTGGGCAAGGGCGTGCCGTTCTACACGGGCGCCGCACTGGCGCTGTTCACGCTGACACTCGGCGTGGGGATCGAGGCGCACCTGCCTAAGGACACGCCCGCGAAGGCCGTGCCGGCGTAGGCTACTCCGGCGTGATCCCCGCCGAGAGCATGTTCACGAGCAGTCGCACGCCGCCGGGGATGCCCGCCGGGATCTGCCGGAAGAGCGAGAGCGAGGTGTACACGTACCGACCCTTCCCGACCGTCGCGTCGAGGATGGCACCGCGGTTCTCCGGCTCGCCTGGATCGTTCATCGCGATGGGCGTACGGTACTGCGCATCGATCTCGGTCGGCATGTAGATCGCGCGCTCCTGCACCCACTCCGCCCAGTCGGCATCGGTGATGCGGTTGGGCCAGGTGAGCAGCTTCGAGCGCGGGTCGACGATGCGCACCGGTGCGTGCTCGATGGTGACACGCGCCGCTGGGCGCGTGAACGCGATGGGGAACGGCATCATGCCCGGCATCGCCATCTCGAACTGGCCGTACTGCACGACCATCGTGCCGCCCGCGCGCACCCATTCCATGAGCCGTCCATTGAACGCGCGCAGCTCGGGGTGCGCATCGTACGCGCGCGGACCGATCACGACGGTGGTGAAGCGCGCGAGATCGAGTGACGGCAACTCCGCCGGCGTCACCGTGACAACACGCACGCCGACCTGCGTGAGCGCCTGCGCCGACGCGTCCGACACACCCGCGACATACGCGACCATCAGCGACTGCGGCACGACGATCGGCACCGACTGCAGGTACATGCCGGAGTCGCGGAAGAGACGCTGTGGACGGATGTGCGGATACTCGATCGTGCGGAAACCCTCGGAGTAGACGGTGCCTTCCGATAAGAACCCGATGCCGAACTCGTAGCGCCTGGGCGGCAGCGTTCCCTTCAGTGTGAGGAAGATCTCCTTCGTCTCGCCGGGCGCGAGCACGACCGAATCAGGCATCCCCTCGGCGCG
The DNA here is from genome assembly GCA_031416495.1 of Gemmatimonadota bacterium. Taxonomy (GTDB): domain Bacteria; phylum Gemmatimonadota; class Gemmatimonadetes; order Gemmatimonadales; family Gemmatimonadaceae; genus Pseudogemmatithrix. The sequence continues at coordinate 5,463 of JANOTV010000124.1, read as the reverse complement.
CACGCCGACGGGCAACAGCAGTCGCGGCGTGAGCATGCGCTCTCGCTGCGTCCACGACCTGAGCGTGATGCGCACACGGCGGTCGAGCTGCCGGTTCGCAGGCAGATACTCGAGCACGCGATCGAACGCGACGGTCACCGGCGGCACACCGCCCACCTGGCGGTTCTGCTCGCCGAGCACCGGGTCGGCGAATCGCCAGGTGACAGGACCGGCGCTCACGTTGGTCGTGACGCCGGCGATGGTGAGCGTCACGCGCACATCGGAGAGCCGGCGCGCGTTCTCCGCGACCGCCACACTCGGCACGAGACTTCCCAGGTTGCCATACGAGATGAGTGCCACGCCATCGGCCGGTGAGCGCATGTCCAGGAACATCCCCTTCTGCCGACCACCAATCCACCAGGGCCGGTGATCGACGAGGCCGAGCACGCGACGGTCGAAGCTCGCGGCGGAATCGGGCGGGATCGTGACGGGATCGAAGCGCCGACGCGGCAGGCCGGTGGATGTGATCTCGGAAACGACGAGGCGTTCGCCACCGCGATTGTAGACGTTGATGCGGGTCGGGATCGAATCGGCGAACGCGACGAGTTCCTGGCCGGCCGTCGCCTCGAGCGCGATGCCCGCCGCCTCGAGCAGTGCCTGCTGCGCGCGATCGTGCAGGCGCGGAAGCGATGCCAGGTAGTCCGCGTCTCCGTTCATCTGGCGCGCGAAATCGAGCTGCCCCACGAGCTGCGCGAGTGAGGGCACGAGCTTGCCGGGCTGCCTCAGGTCCACCATCGCGTTGATCGATGCGATGAGCGCCGCGGCGCTGTCGAGCGCAGTGCGCGCACCGGGCACCGAGCGTGCGAGACGCGCGAAGCTCGTGTCGATGCCATCGAAGATCGACTGCTCCTCCGTGGCCGGCGTGGCCGCGTTCACGAGCGTGATCTCGCGCGTGAGGCGCGTCGTCGCGCGGCCGCGCGTCTCGAGTGCACCGAAGCCCTGCGAGCGGTGCTGCGAACGGCTCGCGCCGGCAATCTCGGCTGGGCTGCGACCGAGCACAGGGTCGTAGTCGCCCACCTGCACCGTCATGGTCGCCGGTGCGTTCCGTGACCAGGCGCCCCGATAGAACTTGACCGGCTGCCATGGTTCGCCATGCGAGCGCCTGTTGAAGCGCACCGTATCCAGCGCCGACTCGAACGCCTCGCGCGCGAGGATGCCCGACGCCTGATGGTGCCCGTGCCCATCCGCCGGCGTTCCGGAGAACACCGCGACGATCAGATGCGGCCTGAAGGCGCGGATCACACGCACGACATCGCCGGCGAGTGCCTCGCGGTCCCAGTGCGTGAACGTCTCGTCCGCGCTCTTCGAGAACCCGAAGTCGAACGCGCGAGAGAAGTACTGGTCGGCGCCATCGAGCCGACGCGCGGCGAGCAGCTCCTCGGTGCGGATCGCACCGAGCGCCTCGCCGAGTTCATTGCCGATAAGGTTCTGCCCGCCGTCGCCTCGCGTGAGCGAGAGGTAGGCGGCATGCACCTGGTGACCGCGTTCGAGCCATGCGAGGAGCTGTGTGTCCTCGTCATCGGGATGCGCGCCGACCATCAGCACGCGCGCCGACACGGGAAGTCCGCGCAGCAACTGGTCCAACGCGGCCGCGCCGCGTTCCTGCCCGGAGGCGGAACGCGGCGCGGTGGAGATCAGGAGCACCAGCGCAGTGAGCGCGGTGACGGCGTGCCGCAGTGGCCGGCGCAGCGTCATGATCCCCGCGTCGCCATCGCGGTCACGCGCCGTGCGCCGGTCTGGCGAACGGTCGCCTGCAGCACTTCGCCGACGATGCGCGCCTGTTCATCGGTGTGTGCCGACACGTACCCCTCGGCGGGACTCGCGCGCTCCGGACGGCCGTAGTAGCGGATCACGAGCGCGTTGCCGGTCGAGACGCGGAGACGCGGCGCGACGAAGCTCCACGCACCCATGTTCTTCGGCTCTTCCTGCACCCACGCGACCTCGTCGATGTTCGGATACTCATCCACGATGCGCGCGACTTCCTCGTGCGGCCAGGGATAGATCTCCTCCACCCGCACGACGGCGACCGACTCCGGCACGCCCTTCGCGAGGAGGTCGTAGTAGATCTTACCGGTGCAGAACACGAGGCGGCGCACACCCTCGCGCCTGGCGGCGCCCTGCGGATCGTCGATGATGGGCTGGAACGAGCCCTTCGATAGTTCGTCGAGGTGCGACGTCGCCTGCGCGAGTCGCAGCAGCGACTTGGGCTGCATGAGGATGAGCGGCCGGCGCGCGGCGAGCTTCGCCTGGCGGCGCAGGATATGGAAGTACTGCGCCGGCGAGCTCGGATACGCGACGCGCATGTTGCCCTCCGCGCACATCTGGAGGAACCGCTCGAGACGCGCGCTCGAGTGCTCGGGGCCCTGCCCTTCGTAGCCATGCGGCAGGAGCAGCACGAGGCCGGAGTCCTGCGCCCACTTCGCGCGGTCGGACGAGATGAACTGGTCGAGCACGGGCTGCGCGACGTTCACGAAGTCGCCGAACTGCGCTTCCCAGAGGGTGAGCGTGTCGGGACGCGCGACGCTGTAGCCATACTCGAAGCCCAGCACCGCCATCTCGGAGAGCGCGGAGTTGTAGATCTCGAACGAGCTGTCGATGCCAGGCAGGTGCGCGAGCGGCGCGTACTTCCGGCCGTTCTCGACGTCGCTGAGAACGGCGTGACGGTGCGAGAAGGTGCCGCGCTCAACGTCCTGTCCGGAGAAGCGGATGTGCGTGCCTTCCGCGAGGATCGACGCGAAGGCGAGCGTCTCCGCATGCCCCCAATCGATGCCACCATCGTCGCCGAGTGCCGCGCGGCGGCGCTCGAGCTGCTTGGCCAGGCGCGGATGCGGCTTGAAGTCGGAGGGATACGTGAGCAGCGCTTCGTTGTATGCGACGAGCGCGTCGGCGCTCACCGCCGTCTCGATCATCAGCGACCGTGAATCGGCCGTGCGCGGCTCGTCGTCGTCGTGCTCGTCATCGGGCTCGGAGTGCTCGACCTTCGCCTTGTCGAACGCTTCCTGGTAGGTGGCGGCGATCTCCTTGTCCACCGACTCGACGTCGGCCTCGGAGACGATGCCTTCCTGCACAAGACGCGCGCCACACACCTGGCGCGCCGTCGCGTGCGCGCGGACGCGCTCGTAGAGCAGCGGCTGCGTATACGTCGGCTCATCGCCCTCGTTGTGGCCCCAGCGGCGGTAGCCGACGAGGTCGATGAGGAAATCCTTGCTGAACCTGGTGCGGTACGCGATGGCGATGCGCACGGCGATGATGCACGCCTCGGCGTCGTCCGCGTTCACATGGATGATGGGCATCTCGAAGCCCTTCGCCATGTCGCTCGCGTAACGCGTCGAACGCGCGTCGATGGGATCGGTGGTGAATCCCACCTGATTGTTCACGATGATGTGCAGTGTGCCGCCCACGCGGAACGCGCGGAGACGCGAGAGATTGAACGTCTCGGCGACGATCCCCTCGCCGGGGAATGCCGCGTCGCCGTGGATGCAGACCGGCACGACGGAGCTCTCGTTCTGGCGGCGCGGGTCGGCGGTGTCGCGCTGCAACGCGCGCACCTTGCCCTGCAGCACGGGATTCACGAACTCGAGATGACTCGGGTTCGGCAGGAGCGTGACCTCGATCTCGCCGCGCGCCGTCTGGCGCTTTCCATTGAAGCCGAGGTGGTACTTCACGTCGCCGGTGGAGGCGTTGGCGAGGTGGCCGTGCCTCCCATGGAACTCGCTGAAGATCAGCGGGATCGGCTTGCCGAGCACGTGCGTTAGCACGCTGATGCGTCCGCGGTGCGCCATCGAGAGAGCGACGTGCTTCGCACCCGTGGCCGCGGACGCTTCGATCGCGGCGTCGAGCATGGGCACGAGGGCGTCGGTGCCTTCGATGGAGAAACGCTTGTAGCCGACGAAGGCGCGTCCGAGGAAGCGCTCGAGCCCGTCGACTTCGGTGAGGCGGCGCAGCAGTGACTTCTTCTCGTCGGCGGTCAGCGGCTGGGTGAGCTGCTCCTCGGTGAAGAGCTGGCGGAACCAGAGGCGCTCCTCTTCGGCGGCCAGATGTCCCACCTCGACCGCGAGGTTGGTGCAATAGCGCTTGCGGAGCCGCTCGGCCACATCGCGCGCGGTGGCTAGGTGCGGAAATCCCAGCGCAGCGCCGGTGATGACGTCGAGATCGCCGTCCTTCACGCCGTGGAACGCGAGCGTCAGCTCCTGTGCGCCCGGGGGCGGCGTGCCGAGCGGGTCGGTCTGCACGGAGAAGTGACCGTAGGCGCGGATGGCCGTGATGTAGCGCGCGACGGCAGCCACCTTGCGCGCGTACTCCTCATGGTCCGCGGCCTTGTCGCGTGCGGGCGTTGTGCCGCGTCGATCCGACATGGCCTGCTCGGCGAACCTGAAGAATTGACGCCAGGACTCCTCAACGGATGCTGGGTCCCGGCGATACGCCTCGAATTGTTCAGCGGCGTAGGCGTCGTTGAAGACGCTCGCGATCGGCTCCTTGGACATGCCCACAATCTAACGCTTCATCCCTGGTATGGGGATGCGGGGGCGAAGGGCGCGCCCGCGTAGAGCCCCCCTGAGGTGTTCCGCTCCGGTCTCGATGGTGCGGAGCTGGATGGCGTGTAGGTTCGCCAGCAGCTCATCGTCGAGCAAGGTCAGCCTGTTGCCGATACCGAGGTCGTTTTCAAACAACGCCATCTGCCCACTGGCGGCGTCCCGCGTGACGGTGAATTCCGTGCGGCAAGTCTCCTGCCCGTGGAAAAGACCGCAGACGGCTTTGATGGCGTCGTCCTGTTCAGGTCGAAATCCGAGGTGTAATCCAAATCCTGCCGCACACGGAAGCACGCATATTCGGCATGCGCCATGGTCTGCGCCATCTCCTGCGAAATCTTCCCGGTGGTGTGCAGAACCTGTTGGTCGGTCAGATTCAGAAATTTGTTGTCATGCCGCGCAGAGACGATTTTCACACAGGCTCGTGAGCTATCGAGAGACGGTCACACGCATGAACGTCGCAGAAATTGAAGTGCTGCCGTGGCCGCCCTTGTTTTGAGCTTTCGCCAGTTCCACTAGTTGGCCCAGGAGATCTTCGACCTTTCCGCTTTTGTCAGCTGCCTCGAACGCGTTCATGGTCGGGCCATAGAACCGTCTGAACAGATCGATGAATTCTGTGGGGCCAACCTCGGGCGCCACAAAGGAGTAGGTGTCCTTGAGCATGGAGATCTTCTCCTTGGGCACTCCCGCCTTACCAAAGCGTTCGATGATGTGACTCTCCACACCCCAGGTCATCGGGCTGACGAAGCCTTCCGGCGGTGGAGGCGTAAACGATGAGCTGATCTTCAGAAGCTGCGAGACGAAGGACGTCGGATCGTTCGGGATTCAGTTGCCCATCACGATCCGACCACCTGGCTTCGTGACCCGGACCAACTCTCTGGCAACGTCGAATGGC
>JANOTV010000123.1:0-2668 GCA_031416495.1 Gemmatimonadota bacterium | reverse complement strand
GAGGCCCACGGCGAGGCCGCTCGCTGAGAGCAGGGTGCGCGGCGCGCCTGCCCACAGGCGGTCCCAGATGGGCGTCCGCGCCATCGCGATCGCGTTTCCTTCGGTCGATTCGCGGTGGCCCCACCCATCGAGCACGATGAGCACCACTGGCCGATCGACTCCTTTCTGCGCCGCGAATCCGCTTTCCATCTTGGCTCGGTAGGGGTCGAGGGGTAACTTCATATAGAGCGTCGCGCAATCTAGCCCCGCACTCAGCCCCCTACCAGCGATGCGTCTGGTGCTTGTCCCGCTATTCCTCGTTCTGTCCATGCCGCTCGACGCGCAGACCCGCGTCGAGCGGAACACCGAAGTGCGCGCGGCCCCCGACGGCAACATCGTCGCGGATGTGCGCAGCGGCACCTCGTGGCAAACGGGCTCGCGCCGAGGCACCTGGACGCTCGTGACCCTGCAGGGATGGGTCGATGCCTCGCGGTTCGCCGGGAAGGCGGATTCGTTTCCCGAGAGCGTCGGGGGTACCCAGACACTCCGGCTTCGCCAGCAGCCATCGCTCGAGGGACGCATCCTCGGCGAACTGCGCGCCGGGGCGGGGCTCAGGGTGCTCGAGCGTCGCGGCACATGGGCGCGCATTCGACGTGACGCCTGGATACTGACATCCACGCTTGCCGGAGCGGCCGCGCCGACCCAGTCGAACGCTCCAGCCCCCAGGCCGGCAGCGCAGTCTCCGCAGAAATCGGCTGTTCCGCCCGCGGTCACGACCTCTCCGCGTGCTGACACGTCGGTCGGCGGAGGAGCACGAGTGTCCACCGCGCTCGGCGGCGCGCTGCGCGCCAACTCGGCCACACCGCTCCGCGCGTCGCCATCCGGTGCGGTGGTTGCGCAGCTCGAACCCGGCGCCATCGTGGCACCGATCACCCGCGACCGCGGCTGGGTGCGCGTGCGGATCGACGCGTGGGTCGCCGAGTCGCTGCTGACGCCGGCCGACACGAGCTTCGGCGCAACGCTGACCGCGGCGGATCTTCGGCTGGATGCGAGCGGGCACAAGGGACGCGTGGTGCGCTGGGAAGTGGAGGTCGTGAGCCTGCAGACCGCCGACGCGCTGCGGCGCGACCTCGCCGATGAGGAGCCGTACCTGTTGGCGATGGGTCCGGGCTCGGAGAACGCGATCCTCTACATCGCGGTTCCCCCGTCGCTCCTGGCGGAGGCTCGTACCCTCGCCCCGTTGGCGAAGGTGTTGGTCACGGCACGGGTGCGCACCGGGCGCTCGCAGCCCACGGGCGTTCCGGTGCTTGACCTGCTGTCGCTGGTGAAGCGGTGAACTACAGGGCCCTGCTCTTTATCGCTGCGGCGATGTTCGCGGCGATCAGCGCCATCATGCTCCAGGCGCGGCGCGATGTGAAGTCGGAGATCGGCGTACTCACCACCGCCAGCGACAGTGCGCGCGTGGCCGCGAGGGACGCCGAACTGCTGGAGGAGATCGGCCATATCCGGCTACAGATGGAGCGTGCGCGCGCCATTCCGTCGGCGAAGGCGGAACTGCATCTCGCGCTCGCCATCACCGACCAGCGTCTCATGCTTGAGCGGGGGGACGCGGTGCTTCGTGAAGTGCCGGTGGAGTCGGAGATCGCGCGCGGCGTGCGCACCATCGTCTCGGTGGGCGCCCGGGTGGTGCTGCTCAGCGACAGTGTGGTGATCCGACCCTCCACGAGAGCCGATACGGCCCCCAGCCCACGCTCCGTGCGCCTGCGGCCGACCGATTACGCCGCGGTGCTGCCGAACCTGAAGGTGGGCAACACCGTGTACGTTCACTGACGTGAAGCTTCGCATCCCTCCGCGGGTCGCTCCGCTCATCGTCCCCATCGCGGCCACGTTGTTCTTCGCGTGGGCGTCCGTCGGGCAGACGCTCGACCTGCGCAGACTCCGCATGGCGCGCGGGGAGCTGCGGACGGAGTCGAGTGCGGTGACCGAGTACCGGGATCGCGCAGTGGCCGCCGCGGCGACGGTATCCGGGGCGCTCGCCTTGCTGCTGGACGCGCGCGCTGCCCGAGACTCGGCGGCCGACAAGCCGTACATCGTCGTGTCGATCGCGGACAACCGGCTGCAGCTCAAGCAGGGCGACGACGTGCTGTTCGAGACCCGTGTGGCCACTGGAAGCGGGAAGTACCTCGAGCGGGGCAGCGAGAACTGGAAGTTCGAGACGCCCCGCGGACGCCTGGTCGTGGTGCGCAAGGATGTGAATCCGGCTTGGGTCCCGCCCGACTGGCATTTTGTGGAGGCGGCCCAGAAACGGAAGCTCCAGGCCGTATACCTGCAGCGGGAAGTCCCCATTCTGGTGTCGGAGGGTGTGGAGATTGCGGTGTCCGGTGAAAACGTGGTCACACGTTATGCTGATGGGAGGGAAGTTCCGTTCGAGATTAAGGACGGGGGGGAGATTCGGGTGGGAAACCTCCTTATCATTCCTCCATTCGGCACCAACCAGCGCCGATACCCGGAAGTGCTGGGGGTCGCGCGGCTGTACTTGGGCGACGGCTACGCGATCCACGGCACGAACAATCCGAGAAGTATTGGCCAATCGGTCAGTCACGGCTGCATCAGGGTAAGGAACGAGGATATTGAGACGCTCTTCAGGGTGGTTCCTCTTGGGACTCCGGTATATGTCTACTGACCGAAC
>JANOTV010000122.1:0-3445 GCA_031416495.1 Gemmatimonadota bacterium | reverse complement strand
CCCCAGTATGTGGGGGCTCGCCGGTCAACATTTCATACAACACCGAACCCAGCGAGTAGATGTCGCTCCGTCCGGTGATGTCCTTCTCCGCGGTCGCCTGCTCGGGCGACATGTAGTGCGGCGTCCCGAGACTCAGCCCCGTCTCGGTCATGCGGCCGCCCGCGGCGGCACTCTCGGCGAGCGCGATTCCGAAATCCGCGACCATCGGTCGCCCATCGTGCAGGAGAATGTTCTCCGGCTTGATGTCACGATGCACCACCCCGTGGCGATGCGCGTAATCGAGCGCATCCGCGATCTCTCGTGTGATGCGCACCGCTTCGTCGATGCCGAGCTGCGTCTCGCGGTTGAGCTTGTCGCGGAGCGTCTCGCCCTCGATGTACGGCATCACGTAGAACAGGAAGCCGTCCGCACTGCCCGAATCGAACAACGGCAGGATGTGCGGATGGCTCATGCTCGCGGTGGTCTTGATCTCGACCACGAACCGCTCGGCGCCGAGCACGGCGGCGAGTTCGGGCTTGAGCACCTTCACCGCGACGAGGCGATCGTGCTTGAGGTCCTGCGCGAGATAGACCGTCGCCATCCCGCCCTGCCCGAGCTCACGTTCGATGCGGTAGCGGTCGGCGAGGGCGGCCGCGAGTCCACTGCGCGTGGTCGTCATGAAACCAATCCCGCGACGTGCGCCAACCCGACGACGAGCACCTCGAGCCCCTTCACCCGCCGCCGACTCGTGCGTTCGACATCCGCCGCGACCAGCACATTGTCCCCCTTGGGATACCGTTGCCGGAATGCAGCATCCCGGTGGGATCGAACGCGTCCTGGGACCACTTGCACTCGATCGCCATCGGCGCAGCGCGCCCCGAGGCTCGACGAGCCGGTGGCGAGCACGCGGATGTCGGGATGATGATCGGCCGCGATCTTGAGCAACTCCGAGGGATCGGCGAGGCGAGGGAGCGCACGAGCACCGTCATGGCGATAGTCTGGCGCTTGGCACTACCGAACGCAATCGTACTGTTGCCGCTCATCTGTTCGCAACGTCGATCGCGCTCACCTCGGCACCTTCAGCTTCAGTGATTCAGCCCAGTTGATGACGACGCGCGTCTGCGCGGCGCCCGACTGGATGACCGGCGTCACCAGAAGGAATCGCGAACCGTCTGGCGTGACATCGTAGCCGTGCGAGCTCTCCTCGCCCGCGCCGCGCATATCACGCTTGCGGAATAGCAGCTGAGGTGTGCCCGCCTCACCAGTTGCCAGATTGAACGACGTGGAGAGGAGCGCGTCCCCTTGTCGATACACGATCTCGCGTCCGCCGCGCGTCCAGCGCGGCTGACCGCCGCCGTCATTCGAGACCTGATGCCGTCCGCCCTTCCCGTCGATGGCGCGTACGTAGACCTCGGCTCGGCGGTTCGCACCCTCTTCTTCATAGGCCAGCCAACGACCGTCCGGCGAAAAATCCGCGTTGCGCTGCCCGGAGGAGCGCGCGTCGAACACCGTCAGTGCGCCTCCGGAGATCGGCGCCAGAAGCAGCCTGCCGCCGCTGGAGTCATCGGCATAGACGAGAGTTCGCCCGTCCCGCGACACCGACGACGGAAACTTGTCGTTCGTGCTCACGCGCAGCGTTTCGGCGGGGCTCCCGTCGATCGGCGAGCGATGCAGATCGTACACGGGCGTCTCCACGCTGTGGATGATCGACTTGCTGTCGGGCATCCAGACGGCGTCGAACGACACGCCATCGCTTCGGGTCAGCTGCGCGAGGAAACGTCGCTGAAGATCGAACAGCCAGAGCTGCCACCCCGGATCGATCTTGGTGAGCGCGATCCATCGGCCGTCGGGCGAGATCCGTGGCTCGGCCCACATGCCCGGCTCCGGCAGCGCGTCCTGCTCCGCGCCCGTCCGATCTGCCCACACGACACGCCGCGGCACGCGCCCTTCGGACTCCTTGAACCAGACGAGCGTTCCGTTGGACGAGACCGCGTACCCCGCGAGACCGTGCGTGAACGTCGCCGAGACGTCCTCGAGCACTGGTACCGGCGTGCCGAGCACGCGGAGTCCAGCGGGATCGAAGCGCACGGCAAAGAGCGCGTGCTCTCGCATGAAGAGCAGATACCCAGGCAGGTACCTGGCGAAGAAGGCGCCCTCTACCAGTACCGTGCGCTTGCCGCTCGCGTACTCCACCGCCTCGATGCGTGAGCGCGAAAGCGGTGTGGAGAAGTTGTTGAAGATGGCGGCTCGTCCCCCGGGAAGCGCTTGCGGCTGCCAATGCTGGAACTCGCGGCGCGTCCGATCGATCGTCGTAAGCCGCTGCGGCTCGCCGCCGGCGGCGCCCACGCGCCAAAGGCCATCCTCGCGCTTCGTGTAGAGCACCGAGCCGTCGGGGCCCCAGTCGATGCCATACCTGGCATCGTTCGCCAACTCCGTTGTGGGGCCGCCAGCCGCAGGCAGCTTGCGTACCGAATTCTCCACGAGGATGGCCAGCCAGTCCCCCTTGGGAGAGAACGCGGCGAACTCCGCCCCTTCGGTGCCAGGGATCCGGGCGATCGACTCCGATCCGAGCTCGCGCATCACGAGCCAGCCCTTGCCGGACGAGTCCGTGATGGCCTGCACGATCTTCCGGCCGTCCGGCGAGATCGCGACGTACGTGCTCGTGGTCGAAGTGAAGGGCCGGAACGCGAACTCCACACGCTCGTCGGCTCCGCTGCCGGCCCGCCGCGACGCGAGCGCCCAGCCCGCCAGGGCCAGACTCGCGATCGCGACTCCGCCCACCACCATCGCGATCCGGCGCCACTGCCGGTCACGACCAGGGGCGCGCGCCGTTTCCGCCACGCGCCGTGTGGCGAACCGCCCGTCGAGCGCGGCAGCGAAATCGGCCGCCGAAGCGAAGCGATCGGCCGGGAGTTTCTCGAGCGCCTGCGCCACCGCCGCCGCCACCTGCTCCGGCACCGACTTCCGCAGTTCCGTGACCGGACGCGGCGTGTCGGTGATGATCTTCATGATGATCTGCTGCGCCGACGACCCCGTGTGCGGCGTGTCGCCCGTGAGCATTTCGTAGAGAACCGAGCCGAGGGAGTACACATCGCTGCGCGCGGTGATCTCCTTCTCGGCCGTCGCCTGCTCGGGGCTCATGTAGTGCGGTGTGCCGAGACTCAGGCCCGTCTCCGTCATGCGGCCACCGGCCGCCGCGCTCACCGCGAGCGCGATCCCGAAGTCGGCGACCATCGCGTGCCCGCCGTGCAGCAGGATGTTCTCCGGCTTCACGTCACGGTGCACGATGCCGTGCTCGTGGGCGTAGTGCAGCGCATCCAGCACTTCGCGCGCAATGCGCACCGATTCATCGACTCCGAGCTGCGTCTCGCGATCGAGCTTGGCGCGCAGCGTTTCGCCGTCGATGAACGGCATCACGTAAAACAGGAATCCGTCGGCGGCCCCGCTGTCGAACAGCGGCAGGATG
>JANOTV010000121.1:0-4872 GCA_031416495.1 Gemmatimonadota bacterium | reverse complement strand
AGACGCGTTCGAGACCGAGCACTCCGGGCTGCACGGCGCCCGAGGCGATCACGGCGCGCCAGGCGGCCACGGCCTCGCGATTCTTGTCGGCGCTCTCGAGCGCGATGGCCTTGGACACCAGCGCGCCGCTCGACGCCGCTTCCTGCGCGTGCAGCGCGTCGGCGGGGGCGACCAGCAGCGCTGCGACGACGACGACCGCTGCGGCCCGGAGTGCCCACGCGCGGCGCCGCGTCACGGTTTGGCCTCGGCGTTCAATCGGCGGAAGTACTCGATCACCAGTCGCCGCTCATCGGCGCTGAGTCCGCGCAGCTCTTCCCACGTGGGCACCGTGTAGCGCGCGGCATCGCGACCGCGCGCGGGACCATCCGGCGGCGTGAAACGAGCGGTGCCGCGCGCGGCACGCGACTCGCGGCGCTGGCTCTCGTCCTTCTGCTCTTGCTCGAGCGAACGCCCCGCGTCGAGCATCCGGCGGAAGAGCCGTTCCTGCCGCGCCTGCGTCGCGGGATCCACCGCGCCCTGGTCGAGCGACTGTGCGAGCATACGCGCCTCACGCGCGAGTTCCTGCGCGCGGCCCGTCGGGTCCGCGTCGGCGACTTCGTCCAGCTGCTGCGCCACCTCGCGCTGCGAGCGCGCGAGCGCGCGCGCCTGCGCGCGCCCCGCCGCGTCGAGACCCTTCGGCGGGCTGCCCTGCTGCGGCGTCGGGAACAGGCTCTGCATCTGCCCGTTGAGCGCGCCCTGCTGCTGCGCGAGCTGCTTGAGCTGCTGCATCATCTCGGGAAGTCCCGACGCGGACTGCGCCCGCGCCGCGCGATCGCGGTCGCGCGTCAGTTGCGCCGCCGCCTGCCGCAGCGAATTCGCCGCTTCCTGCATCGCCTGCGACTGCCCGCCGCGCTGCTGTCCCTCGGCGGACTCGCGCGTCGCCTGCGCCACCTGCTGCTTCGCCTGCTCCATCATCTGCTCGGTGCGGGGCGAGACGAGCGCCGACTTCCGCGCTTCCTGCTGCAGGCGCTGCTGCGCCGTCTGCACGCCCTGCTGCAACGCGGACTGCTTCGAGCGGAGCTCAGGGTTCGACGGGTCCTGCCGCGCCTGCTCCGCGAGCTGATCCTGCTCGCGCGCGAGCTGCATCATCTCCTGCACCGACTGGTCGAGCGCGTTGGTCAGCTCGCCCTTCCACTCGGACACCTGTCCCGACCTCGCCTTCTCCATCGATGCGGCAGCATCCTGCATCTCGTGCGCTGCCTCTTCGGCGGCGTGGCGCGCGCTGGCCTGTGCCTGCTGGCGCTGCGCAGCGCCCTGCGGTGAGTTCGCTTCGCGCGCCTGCTGCTCGGCCCGCTCGAGTGCGGACTCCGAGCGCTCCGTCGCATCACCCGCGCGCTTCGTCTCCCGTTCACCGGTTCCCGCGCGCTCCTCGGCGAGCCGCTGGCGCAGGGCCTCGAGCGACTTGCCAAGTTCACGCGTGCGACGGCCGAGTTCGGAGGCGCGCGTCGTGTCCGGCACCGATTCAGCCGCACGGTCGGCGAACTCCTGCTGCTGCTGCGCCATCTCCTTCGCCTGGTCGGCGAGCGTCTGCATCGACCCCTCGAGCGCGGCGCGCTTGAGCATCTGCGCGCTCTTCTCGAGGGCCCGACGCAGTTGCTGCTGCTGCTGCGCGAGTTCGCTGAGCGACTGGCGCGTGCGATCACCGTCGAGCTGCTGCGTGCTGCTCTCCAGCTTCTGCAGCGCCGCCTGCATCTCCGGCGTCATCGCCTCGCGCAGCAACTTCTGCGCATCCTGCAGCTGGCGCGCGAGCGCTGTGTCGAGCGCGCCGGCGCGCCGCAGGCGGTCCTCCATTTCGCGCGCCGCCTCCTCGAGCCCCGCGACGCGTTCCTGCAGCGCCCGCTGCTGCTCGGCGATCTCCTTCGCGGCCTCCGCATTCTCGAAGCCCATCGCCTTCTGGTCGGGCGAGCCCTGGCGTCCTGCCTTGCTCTCGCCGGAGCGATCGGTGCGCGTCTGCGCCGCCGTCGCGGTCTGCTCGGCTATCTGCGCCTGTGCGCGCGCGGCCGCGAGCGCCGACGCGACCGCGGCATCGCCGACCTCCCGCGCTGCACGGCGCTCCTCGTCGAGCGTCGGGACCCGCAACACCAGCGTCGCACTCACGCCCTCACGCGCGCTGCCCGGTGCGGCGTCGCGGGCGAACGCCTGCAGGCGCACCGACATGCCGGGCTCGAGTCCCATCAGCGCGAGGTCGAACGATGCGCCGCCGATCCACTCGCTCTCGCGCGCTCCACTGAGCGGGAGGGAAGTGGGCTCGGACTGTACGCCCTTGGTGTCGACCACCGACCGCCGGATCCACACGCCGTTGAGCGCATGATCGTCCTGCGCGAGCACGTCGAGTGTCACGCGGTCGCTGGTGCCCACGAGGACCTCGCCGACCGGCGAGAGTATCTCGACACGCGGCACAGAGTCGGCGATGACATCGATCTCCAGTGCCGGCGGAAGGTCCGCGATCTCCTGCCGCAGCCCGCGCGCCTCCCATTCCCACACACCACTCGCCGCGGGCGTCATGCGTCCGCGGAACGCCGTGCCTGCGGCGATGAGACTCACGACCGCGCCGTTCGATGCATCGCGCTCGGAGGTCAGTGCGCGCAGTGCGACCGCTTCGAGTGGCTCGGATGACTGCCCTGCGATCTCCAGCCGAGTGCCCGCCGGTATCCTGATCGGCGCATCGGCCGCGAGACGCTCGGCGACCCTGCCGATGTACGCGGGGTACGTCGCGCGGATGGTGACGTCGCCCACGAACGGACGGTCCACCACGCGCACATGCGCGGTGTCGCTGGTGCGGCGTCCGTCGTTGGCCACGAGCGCGACGTCCGCATCGACCGCGGCCAGCGTGAAGTTCGCGCGCCCGTCAGGTGAGACGCTGAGCAGCGTGTCGCGCCAGGCGCCGCCGGTCGAGCGCCAGTGCACGGTGACCGTGCTGCGTCCCGCCGCCGCCACACCGATGGGTGCCGCGCCACCACGCGCGAGTCGCCGCGGCAGGGCATCGATGACAAGCGCAGGCAGCAGTGTGCCGCGCCATGCGTCCATCGGATTCAGCAGCGCGCGCCATCCGTCGGCGCGCGTCGCGAACGAGTTGGTCGCGAGCAGCGTGACCTGCACGAGCGCGATCACCGAGAATGCCGCCGCCACGCGCCGCTGCCTCGTGAATCGCGGCGCGGGACGCGCAGCGACATCGCGCAGCGAGTGGCCCAGCGCGTTCGATGCGTTCTCGACGAACACGCCACCTTGCGGCGCGACCTCGAGTAATCCCGTGAGCGCACCGCGACGCAACTGCTGTTCTTCCTCGATCGCATGCGCCACCGACGCCGACGACGACCGCTCCGCGAGACGGCGGCGGATGCGATGCCCCGCGACGACCATGAGCACGAGCGCCACGCCCCAGATAAGGAACGGCAGCACCGGCGGCAGCGACATCCAGCGGCCGCGCGCGAGCCAGATCGCCCCGGCGGTCAGCAGCGCTCCCGCCATCACGAACGGCAGCACCGTGCCGACGATGCGCGCGGAACGGAGTGCGCGCCGCGTCTCTCGCGCGACGAGTTCGAGGACGTTCATCGTCCCGGAGCGCTCGTCACGGCGTACACGAAGAGATTCACGCCCATCTGCAGCGCCTTCTCGTGCGCCTCCGGCGGATCGTCGGGATACGTGCCGATGTCCTCCCAGCCGTTCCCGAGATCGCTCTCATGCGAATAGAACACCGCGAGCCGCTCACCGATGAAGATGCCGTACCCACGCGCCGGCTTCTGGTCATGCTCATGGATCTTGGGCACGCCCTGCGGGAACGAATAGACGATGCGGTAGATCGGATGATCGAGCGGCACGTCCACGAGCGGTCGGTCGGGGAACACCTTCGCGATCTCGCGACGGAAATGCTCGTCGAGCCCGTAGTTGTCATCCGCATGCAGGAACCCACCGCGCAGCAGGTACTCCCTCAGCCGCTCGACCTCGGCATCGCTGAAGCGGATGCTGCCGTGGCCGGTGAGATGCAGGAATGGATGGTCCCAGAGTTGCT
Source organism: Gemmatimonadota bacterium (assembly GCA_031416495.1). GTDB lineage: Bacteria > Gemmatimonadota > Gemmatimonadetes > Gemmatimonadales > Gemmatimonadaceae > Pseudogemmatithrix. The sequence continues at coordinate 824 of JANOTV010000121.1, read as the reverse complement.
CATCCAGCAGCGTGACACGCGCCTCGCGCGGCTCCAGCTCGAGCGAGGTGCGCTCGCGCACGGCGCGGATGAGATTCGGGAGGCTTGAAGGATTCGCGTACCAGTCGTCGCCATCGTACTGCAGCCGCGCGATCGTGAGGCGCGGCGCGTCCGACGCCCCCGCGAGCGACAACACGCCCGCGACTGCGGCAACGACGACTGCAATGCGGCGAAAGCGACCGTGCATCACTCGTGGGCAAGGCGGTAGGCAACGTTCCGCGGCGCGTGCGCGGTCTCCATCAGTACGCGCATGACGTCACGGGCGCTCATGCCTTCCGCCCGCAGCTCTGCCGCCAGCACGCGGAGCGCGTCCTCATCCGGTGCCTCGACCACCGCGCCCGCCACCAGGATCACCACTTCCCCCCTCGGCGGCGTCTCCTCATGGTACTGCGCCAGTTCGGCGGCCGTTCCGCGACGGAACTCCTCGAACTGTTTCGTCAGTTCCCGCGCGACGACCGTTTCCCGCTCGGCGGCGCCCGCCTCGGCCAGCGCCCGCAAAGTCTCGGCGGTGCGGTTGGCCGCTTCATATAGGACAGCCGTATGGGGCAGCGCGACGATGGACGCGAGCGTGCGTGTGCGTTCCCCTCCCTTTCGCGGAAGGAACCCGTAGAACGTGAAGCGATCGGCAGGCAGACCCGCACCCACGAGCGCCGCGAGCAGCGCAGACGCACCCGGCACCGGAGACACGCGGACACCGGCCTCCACCGCGGCCCGCACGAGCCGCGCGCCGGGGTCGGACAAGAGTGGAGTGCCGGCATCGCTCACCAGCGCGAAGGATTCGCCCG
>JANOTV010000120.1:0-4380 GCA_031416495.1 Gemmatimonadota bacterium | reverse complement strand
CATGAGCCGGCGGTCATCTGCCCGTACATCATGAGTCCCTTCCGCTCGAGCTCGCGAAAATGGTCCCACGTGGCAAAGCGTCCAACGAGGTTCGAGTTGGCGATGAGCACACGCGGCGAATGGCGGTGCGTGCGGAAGACTGCGACGGGCTTGCCGCTCTGCACGAGCAGGGTCTCGTCATCCTCGAGTTCCCGCAGCGACCTCACGATGGCATCGAAGCTCGGCCAGTCGCGCGCGGCCTTGCCGGTGCCGCCATAGACGACGAGGTCGCCCGGGCGCTCGGCGACGTCGGGGTCGAGGTTGTTCATGAGCATGCGCAGGGCGGCTTCCTGGTGCCAGCCCTTGCAGCTGATCTCCGTCCCGCGCGCGGCGCGGATCACTCGCTGGCCTGTGCCCGTACTCGTCGTCATGGTCTTCGCGTTGGTTTGCGTGCTCGTTCAAGTTAGCGTGAGGCGGGAGCACCTGCCCCGGTGCGTGCTGCATACAGGTCCGGCTGCTCCCGACCGCAGCCTCATGCGAGTCCAGAACGATCAGGTCGCGAACACACCGGCAGACACGGCACGCGCCAACAACTCGATGTCCGGCCCGAGCACGCGATCCTCGACGAGCGGAGGGATCAACGCACGGACCGCAGCATACGCGCGCTCCACGCCGACACCCGCGCGCAACGGACGGCGCGACTCCAGCCCCTGCGCCGCGCACATGAGCTCCACCGCGAGCACATGCTCCACGTTGTGCAGCACGCGCCGGAGCTTCGTCGCGGCGCCCATCGCCATCGGCACCACGTCCTCCTTGTTGCCGTCGGTCGGGATGCTGTCGACGCTCGCCGGATGCGAGAGCACCTTGCACTCGCTCGTGATCGCGGCGGCCGTGACCTGCGCCATCATGAAGCCCGAGCTCACGCCCGCCGTCGGCGAGAGGAACGGCGGCAGCCCCTCGTTCATGTCGGGATGCACGAGCCGGTCGATGCGACGCTCGCTCATCGTCGCGAGGTTCGTCATCACGATCGCGAGCAGGTCAAGCGCCATCGCCACGGCCTGGCCGTGGAAGTTGCCGCCCGAAAGCATCGTGCCATCGTCGAACACGAGCGGGTTGTCCGTCGCTGCATTCAGCTCCGCGCCGATCAGCGACTCCGCGAACCGCAACGCCTCGAGCACGGGGCCGTGCACCTGCGGCATGCAGCGCAGGGCGTACGCGTCCTGCACGCGCGTGTCGCCCGAGCGGTGCGACTCGCGGATCTCGCTGTCCTTCAGCAGTTCGAGCAGGAGCGCCGCCGATTCGATCTGTCCCCACTGGCCGCGCGCTTCATGGATCCGCGCGTCGAACGCGACGGGTGTGCCGAGCAGCGCCTCGAGCGACGACGCGCCGGCGACATGCGCGGTGTGCCAGCATCGCCTGGCCGCCGTCAGCGCGAGCGCGGCGATGGCCGTGTGCGCCTGCGTGCCGTTGATGAGGGCGAGACCCTCCTTGGGTCCGAGCACGACCGGCACGAGCCCGTGCGCGCGCAGCACTTCGGCCGCCGGGCCCATGCCCTGTGCATGGTGCAGCTCGCCTTCGCCGATGAGCGACAGCGCGAGATGCGCGAGCGGTGCGAGATCGCCACTCGCGCCGACGGAGCCCTGCTCCGGCACGGGCGGATACAGACCGGCGTCGAGCATGCCGCACAGCAGCTCGGCGAGTGCCGGACGCGCGCCGCTGAATCCCTTGGCGAGCACATTCGCGCGGAGCAGCATCATCGCACGCACTTCGCGTTCCGGGAGCCGCGGCCCGACGCCCGCCGCATGGCTGCGCACGAGGTTCACCTGCAGCTGCTTCAACTGATCGGGCCTGATGGCGAAGTCGGAGAGCTTTCCGAATCCGGTGGTCACACCGTACACCACCTCGCCGCGCGCCACGAGGCCTTCGACGATCGCGCGCGTCGCGAGCATGCGCTCGCGGGCCGCCGGTGCCAGCTGCACGCTCCGCCCCTGCTCGGCGACGGTGACCAGGTCCGCGATGGTGAGCGAGGAACCGTCGATGAGCAGCGGGGAGTGGTTGGTCACGGCGTCAGGGAGCTGGTGGGCGGTCGGTAGGTCTGGCGGTCGTAGTCGAGCTTGATCTCAGGCTGCGCCTTCAGCGAGATGTAGAATGTAAAGGCGAAGTTGCCGTTCGGGGCCTGCGTGAAACCGAAGATGGCCTTCCAGTCGTGCAACTCGCGCTGCAGCGTGACCATCTGCGCCGCGAACTCGCTGCGCTCGACGTCGTACGTGGTGCTCCACGCGGCCGCCCAGTTCGGCGTGAGGTTGAAGCTCGTGCGCAGTCCCACCGACGTCGTGGGCTGCACGCGGAAGAAGGTGCCGCCCCCGGTCGTGGGGTTTTGTCCGACCTGGTTCGATGCGGTCTGCTCCGCGTTGCGCACACAGATATCGTACTGCGGCAAGCCGACGAGCTGCGCGCACTGGATCGCCGGATTGTAGTCCACCACGTTCCCGCCGACGGGCGGCCGCTGGCGCTGCGCACTCACGGTGAATGCCGCCTCGAATCCCTGCCCCGTGGGGATCTCCGACACCACGCCGCGTGAACGCGTGCCGGTCGTCGCCCCCATGCCCTGGTCATCGCCTCGCGACGACACCAGTCCGCCGCCCGACGGATCCATCGTCTCACTCGGGCTGCGCCGACCACTCAGGGTGCTGCCCCGGAACCCGAAGATCCGGCCGATGCTGCGCACGATGCCCGAGTGCTCCGTGAGCGAGAACGTCCCGCGCACGGCCTCGCGATACGGTGAGAACTCGGCGGTGTCGCTGTCCACGTTGCCCTGGAAGAGCGAGTAGTCCACGCCGAGGTCGAAGCCGGGGAGCAGGTCGGAGCGGAACGTATAGCCGAAGCGATCCGTGGCGAAGCCCGAATTTCCCGACTGTCGCTTGCGCTCGAAGTCGTAGACGAGCGGCGTGAACTGGATCGATGCGAGGCGGATCTTCTCGCCCTCACCGTCGAGCGTCTGACTCGGCGTCTGGCTCGTCGAGGTGGACGTGTCCCTGTCCGCACGCCCGCGGCGCATGCGCGCCTCGATGTTCGTCGCGAGGCCGAGCGAGATGCGGTTCTGCGCGAGCGTGCCGAGGTAGCCGGTCGATGTCTCGCCGAGCGCCGAGAGGAACTCGTTGCTCAGCTGCGCCTCGGGGGAATAACTCCACGAGACGGTCGGCGAGATCGCGTGGCGCATCCGCTCGATCGGCCCGAAGCCCCGGAAGAGCCGGAAGACCGTCGGCGACATGCCGATGCCGTAGGAGAACCGCTTGTTCTGCGTCACCCACTCGCCGTTCGTGCGCTCGCTGCGCACCATGTAGCCCGCCGGGTGCACGTTCCCCACGCTCACACTCGGCGCGATGTTGACCGTGCCCTGCAGGAACTGCGGCAGTCCGATCGAGATGTCGAAGTCCGCGGTCGAGAGGAACGTCTTCGCGTACACGCGCTGCACCTTGCGCGACGTGTCGGCGGGATCGACGATGGTCCGGATCTCGGGATAGTCGCGGAGGTTCTCGTTGAACCCGAACCCGCTCTGCACCTGGAAGTCGAAGATCTTGAACGGCGTGCCGATGGCGAACGACGTCGAGGTCGTGTTGCGCTTGAGTCGCGCGGAGTCGAGGCCGCCGCCCGGACGCGCCGTGTAGCGGTACGCGAAGTCGCCCGTCGCGTCGATGTTCATGCTCTGCCTCGACGCGAAGGTCAGCGTCGGGTTGCCCACGAACCACTCGCCGATGGCGAGCGGCTTGGACGTGACGTTGAGCGACGGGAAATCCTGGTCCACCTGGTCGCGACCGGGATACTGCCGGCGCGTGCCGCCGACGTTGATCGAGAGCGGACCCTGCTGGCGCACGAGGTTCAGCTGCGACGCGATGGTCGCGACGGCGGCCAGCGGATTGATCGTCGTGCGCCGCAGCACCTGCGTGCTCGACGCGTAATTCATGTTGGTGGTGAGGCGCGTGCGTGAGGAGAACTCCTGCGTGTGCCCCCAGCTCACCGACAGGTTCTTGCTGCCGCTGCTCAGCGCGCGTTGCGAGACGGCGAGCGAGCCGCCGAGGAACCGGTCGAGCCATCGGTACCGGATCTGCGCGTTGAGCGAGGTCCAGCCCGGGTCGAGTTCCGTGGCGCGTGCACTCGACCGCCAGTCCACCGACATCTGTGCATCGATGTAGTCGGTGAGCGCGAAGTAGTAGCCGAGGTTCTCCGCGGTGCGTCGGTACGTCGGCGAGTTGCGCACGAGTTCCGAGAACCCGATGCGCGGCGTGAGCATGCCGGAGCGACGGCCCTCGCGGATGTCCTGGAAGATGAAGGGCAGCCAGATCACCGGGACACCCTGCACGTAGAGGATCGCCGGGCGCGCGACGATGACGTTGTTGCTGA
>JANOTV010000119.1:0-10556 GCA_031416495.1 Gemmatimonadota bacterium | reverse complement strand
TGGCCGCGCGATTCGAGCGGGAAGGACGGTTCTCAAAGACGGACAGCCTCACGCGCCGCCATGCGAAGTACGCCAAGACCATGGTCGAAGTCGGGCAGGGTGGTGCGCGCGCCTTCTCGGTCACGACAGGGTATCAGCTGGAGTTCGTGCCGCTGAGCGATCCCTCGGCGCTTCGCGCTGGGGACACGTTGGCCATTCGTCTGTTGTATGCGGGTCATGGGTTGCCGTCCATGCACCTGCGCGCGGGTATTGCGGTGGATACCATGTCGAAGGCACCGGCGACTGAGGATCTCGTACTGAGGACCGACGCGGACGGTATCGTCCGCGTGCCGCTCGTGCGCGCTGGTCTCTGGAACGTGCGGACGATTCACGTCGTGCCGGCTGACATGGGGCCTGGAGCGGACTGGGACATGCACTTTACGACGCTGGTGTTCAAGGTCGGCGCTGTCGGCGCTGTCGGCATGGCACCGGCTCGCGGTAGCTGGTAGCGCCGCGCGCCAGGCTCAGGACTTCTCAATTCAGGGAGCGTCTACCGCAGGACGACCCGCGCTCACCGAGTACGTACCTGTTTTCGTGACACAACACTCACCGTGATGAATGATGCGGTTCTCACGGACTCGTCTTACAGCGCTCTTGCCCTGCTTGAAGCGGTGGATGCGGGTTCGGCCGGCGGCCGTGAGGGTGTGGTCGGATCGCCGTCGAACCATTCCCGTCCTTCGGTGAAGAACGCGCGCGTTCGTGTCACGTCGCCGTCGGTGATCGCCAGCCGCATGTCGCACAGGCGCGCCTCTGCGGCGAGCAACGCGTTGACCAGCGCCTCAGCGTTGTCGGTCGCGATGCCCTCCCAGAGGGCGGGCGAGCCTCCAGCCAGTCGCGTCATGTCCCGACCACCTGGTCCAAGTGCCGATCGTCGCACGCCCGCCCGGTGGAGCGTCACTGCCAGCGCGCTCGAGAGTACCTGCGGCAAGTGGCTGCGCCACGCCATCTGCACATCGTGCTCTGTCGCGTCGATGACCTCCACTCCGGCGTGAAGGGCACGCCAGAACGATTCGGCCAGCGCTAGCGCCTCTACCGTGGTTTGCTCCGTCGGGCAAAGAAAGACGCGTGCATCCTCGAACAGCGTCGCGTGCGAGGCAGCCCATCCTGAGCGGTGGCTTCCGGTGAGCGGATGCGCTCCCACGAAGCGAGCGCCAAATCCGGCCACTGCCGCCGCCGCCACGACGCTTCGCTTCGTGCTGCAGAGATCCATGATCAACCGCGGCGCGGTTAGCGACGCGCCAATCCGTGGCAGCAGCGCGACCGCCGCGTCAACCGGCAGCGCGAGCACGACCACATCGGCGGAGTTCGCGCCGGCGAGCGACGGGTCGAGCAATTCGAGCACGATGCCCTCGCGTCGAGCAGCGTTCAGCTGTTCCACATCGTGGTCGAAGGCACTCACGTGAACGCCTCGCGCCGCGAGCGCGCGGGCGAGCGAACCGCCCATGAGACCTACCCCTACGATAGCGACCCGGGCCACCGGAATCACGCGCCAGACTCCTGTGCCCGCCGAGACAGCCCGACGACCTGCCAGAAAATCGCGCGGACCGGCTCCTCCGGCAGATTCAGCTCCCGAGCGGCCGCGACGGCGCGGCGGATCACTTCCGCCTCGCGTTGCGGGTCAAGAAGTGGAAGTCCAGCCGCCGACTTGAGTGTTTTCGTCCGACGCGCGAGGGCCACCCGATTGGCGAGGAACGCGATGATGCCGCGATCGATCTCGGCGATGGCGGTGCGGCACTCCGACAGCTCACCGAGCGCGGCCGACTCGTCAGCTGCCGTCATACGGGCACACCGCCCTGCTCAGCCGACCGTATCGCTCCGTCCACGGTGGGCATTGTGCGGCCAGCCGCGTGGGCAAAGGCCGACAGTCGCTCCATCAGGGCGGCGAATGCCGGCGGGGCAAGTGACTGGTCGCCATCGGAGAGGGCGCGCTGTGGATCGGGATGCACTTCGATCATCAACCCATCCGCCCCCGCGGCAATCGCTGCGAACGAGAGCGGAGCCACCAGCTCGGCGTCGCCACCCGCGTGACTCGGATCAACGATGACAGGAAGATGCGTCTCGCGTTTCAGCACCGGGACCGCCGACACGTCGAGCGTGTTGCGAGTCGCGCGCTCGAAGGTGCGAATTCCGCGTTCGCAGAGCACGACGGCCGTGTTGCCATGCGCCATGATGTATTCCGCCGCCATGAGCAGCTCAGCGATGGTCGCCGACAGCCCCCGCTTGAGGAGGATCGGGCGCTGCACGCGGCCCAGCTCGGCCAACAGCGCGTAGTTCTGCATGTTTCGCGCGCCCACCTGCAGCATGTCGGCATGCTCGGCAACGAGCTCGACGTCGCGCGTGTCGAGCACTTCCGTCACCACCGGTAGCCCGGTTTCGGCGCGCACCTCGGCAAGCATGAGCAGTGCCTCGCGGCCCAGTCCCTGAAAGCTGTACGGGGAGGAGCGGGGCTTGAATGCGCCGCCGCGCAGCACCGTTGCACCGGCCGCGCCCACCGCTCGTGCCGTCTCGTGCAGCATGGCGCGGTTCTCCACCGAACAGGGGCCCGCGATCACCGCGAGCGCCGCCCCTCCGACCCGCGCGCGTTCCCCGATCGACACCACCGTACGGTCCACGCTGAACTCGCGTGAGGCCCGTTTATAGGGCTTGAGCACGGGAAGCACCGACTCCACCCCCGGAAACGACCGGAGGGGGATCTCAGCGAGCCGCGCTTCATCGCCGATGCAGCCGATGATCGTCCGCCGCTCGCCGCGTGAGAGGTGCGTGTGCAGGCCGGCAGCCTCCACCCGCTCACGGATATGGTCGAGTTCGTCGTCGCTGATGCCGGGGCGGGTGATGATGATCATGAGTATGTCCGGGAAGTCTCAGACTGAGGTAGGAGAAAAAAACCGGCCCGTGGAACTCCACGGGCCGGCGGGTCTCGTCGGGCGAAAGCGGTTGCAAGCTCGCTCAGTCGCGCGTACGGCTCCGTGCACGGCCCACGAGGGGATAGCCGTGATACGAGTAGCCAAAATAAAAGCGGGCGCCGAACGTCATGCTTCACCATACGCTATTCGATGGCGATTCGTCAACCTCTGCGTGTAACGACGTTGAGCTCAGAGAGAAGCTTCCCCGTCGCCCGAAGGATAGAATGGTCCCCCGCAGTGTGAGGAAGTTCACGAGTACAGTTTCTCAGGACCCTGTTGGCCGGACGTACTGAACCTCCATACTTGCCACATGCGTGGACGGTCAAGGCGATTCCGCTCGATCGGGGAAGAGAAATACTCCGCAAGTATCGCGCGAAGTCCCGGCAACTGGAGTTGACCCGGTTCCGCGGACGGTTGGCGACTTGGGAATCAATCCGCCCGCCACGACAACCGCGCGACCTTCGGTCAGAGGGTTGCAGCGACTCCATCTTATGACACACTCCTTGACGGGCTCGGGCACCGCCATGACCGAACTTGTCTTTCTCGTCGAAGAGACTCCGGAGGGCGAGTATCTCACTCGGGCGCTCGGGACCTCAATCGTCACCGAAGCGGACGATTTGCCGACACTGCGAGAGGCAATCCGCGACGCGGTGCGCAGTCACTTCGATGGGCCCGACGTTCCTTTGACTCGACCGGCACTCCGATCGCCCGCGCGCTGCTTGGCACGGATGACACGATTCTCGATTCCCACGACGGACGGGTACTCATGACCAGCGCAGAGTCAGCGAAGGCTCTTGATGTGCTTCGCTGGATAAGGCTGGCGAGGCGCGAGTAGCCGACTACGGAAGTCTGTACCGCTGCAGGTACAGCAAGTCATCCTCGTCCTTCCGCGTCGCGTACACCACGCCCTTCCCAAAGCCGAGCATCACCGCGCCTTCCGGGAACGAGATCGCATCGATCAATCGCCCGTCCGCATCCAGCAGGTCGAATCGCACCAGCTTGTTGCTGCTCAACACAGGCACCCATGCGCGATTCTTCTCGTCAACCATGATCACCGTGCCCGTGAGCGGCGGCTTGTTCGGCTGCCAGGTCTCCGGCTCCACGACCTCGACCTTCGGCATCTCCCCGCCGCCGGCGCCGGCCATGCCACGAGCACCCGACATCGCGAGCTCGACGCCCTTGCGGGTGTCGGCCATCAGCTTCTCGCGATCGGCCGCGGTCACGCGCACCGCCGGGAACGCGATCGCGGTCACCTTTCGGCGCGAACCATCCGCCAAGAAGATCTCCGGCGTGTACGTCGCGCCGCGCACGACGAGCACGCGCCCATCCGGGAACACACCCCATGCATCCATCGGCGGGAAACCCGGCAGACGGATCTTGATCCCCCCCGCTCCCATCTCCGGTGCAGTCAGGAACGACGGCATCTTCGCCAGCGTGTCCGCCTTCCCCTTCGTCGAACGGATCAGCACCACCGAGTCGCTCATCGTCACGCGGCCGGCGGCAATCGACATCTCGCGCAGCTCGCCGTAGGTGTTGCCCGCTTCGTCGAGTTCACGCACCATCGGCCGACGCAGCATCGCCATCATGTCGCCTGCGTCGCTGAACGGCGTCGTTCGCTGCGGCCGCCCCACCGGATCGATCACGAGCACGCGCGACTGGATCAGGTCATACAGCCAGATCGAGTCGCCCGGGGCGCGCACCAAGGCCATCGCGCTCTTGAACTCCTTCGGCCCCGCGCCTTCACGAGACGCCTCGGTGAACTCGCCCGACTTGAAATCGGCGATGCCGAGGCGCTTCTCTTTCTCGTCGTGCACCAGCACACGACCGTCTCGCAGCTCGATGATGCGCAGCGGCCCAGTCAGCGGCTCCTCGAACTCCGCGATCGGCGCGCCGATCGGTCGCGCCGCGCGCTGCTGTGCACCGCTCGCCAACGGCATCGCGGCCGCCAGCACGAGAGCGACCGCGACGAGCTTCATCACTCTTCGGTGCCTTCAGTGCTCATCTCGATCTGCGTATCCGGCTCGCCGCCCGTCCCGCCCACATCCACCGTCGGCTCCACGTCATCCTTGTCGTCCGACACCACGCGCGCGATCGCCGCGACCACATCGCCCATCTCGAGGTTCTTGAGCTTCACGCCCTGCGCCACGCGTCCCGTCGCACGGATGTCCGCCACCGCGCAGCGCAGCGACTGGCCGCTCCGCGTGATGAGCATGAGTCCGTCGTCCGGCAGCACTTCGAGCAGGCCGACGACATCACCGGTACGATCGGTGCGCTTCACCGTCAGGATGCCCTTGCCGCCGCGTCCCTGCACGCGGTACTCGTCGATGTTCGTGAGCTTGCCGAGCGCGAGCTCCGTGACCACGAGCAACGACGCATCGCGCTTCACCACGACCATGCCGACCACGCGGTCGTCCGGCACGAGGTTGATGCCCTTCACGCCCGTCGTGTCGCGCCCCATTGGACGCGCTTCCTGTTCATGGAAGCGGATGCTCAGGCCATGCCGCGTCACGAGCACCACATCGTTCGTGCCCGTCGTGATCTGCACGTCCACGAGCTCGTCGCCTTCGTCGAGCTTGATGCCCTTGATGCCCGTCGAGCGCACGTTCGAGTAATCCGAGAGCGCCGACTTCTTCACCGTGCCCTTGCGTGTGCAGAAGAACAGGTACTCGGTGTCGACGAACTGCTTCACCGGCACGATGGCCTTCACCGTCGTGTCCGGCGTGACGTTGATCAGGTTCACGATCGGCTTGCCCTTGGTCGCGCGTCCCCCCTCGGGGATCTCGTGCACCTTGAGCCAGAAACAGCGGCCGTCATTCGTGAACACGAGCAGGTAGTCGTGCGTCTGTGCGACGAAGAGATGCTCGACGAAGTCGTCGGTGCGGAGCTCCGTGCCGATCGTCCCCACGCCGCCGCGACGCTGTTTGCGGTAGGTCGAGATCGACGTGCGCTTGATGTAACCCGCGTGCGAGATGGTCACGACCATCTCCTCGTTCGCAATCAGATCCTCGATCGAGAACTCGCCCTCGTCGCTAACGATCTCCGTGCGACGCTCGTCGCCGAAGGTCACCACCAGCGCGGCGAGCTCGTCCTTCATCACGCGCATGCGACGGCCGCGGTCGGCCAACAGGTCCGCGAGATCCTTGATCGTCGCCTGCACCTCCGTCAGCTCTTCCTCGAGCTTCTCGATCTCGAGGCCGGTGAGCTTCGCGAGACGCATGTTGAGGATCGCCTCGGCCTGGCGCTCCGAGAGCTTGAACCGCGTCTGCAACTGCAGGCTCGCCTGCGGCGTGTCGTCCGCCGCACGGATCACCTTGATCACCTCGTCGATGTTGTCGACGGCGATCTTGAGGCCCTCGAGGATGTGCTCGCGCTCGTGCGCCTTGTCGAGGTCGAACTGCGTCCGGCGTACGATGACTTCGTGGCGGTGCGAGATGTAGTGCTGCAGCACCTCGCGGATCGGCATGATCTTCGGCACTAGTCGGCGTGTCACCGGGTCCGGCACCAGCGCCAGCATGATCACGCCGAAGGTGCTCTGCATGACGGTGTGCTTGTACAGCTGATTGAGCACCACGCGCGGGATCGCATCGCGCTTGAGTTCGATCACAATGCGCGTCTGCGTGTCCGACTCGTCCCGCAGGTCGCTGACACCCTCGACCTTCTTGTCGCGCACGAGCTCGGCGATCGACAGCACGAGGTTCGCACGGTTCACCTGGTACGGCAGCTCCGTCACGACGATCTGCGACTTGTTCGTTGATTCCTTCTCCTCGATCACCGCGCGCGCGCGCATCACGACCTTGCCGCGACCCGTTGTGATGTAGTCCTTGATGCCCGCGCGGCCGTAGATGAAACCGCCCGTCGGGAAGTCGGGACCCTTGATGAGAGCGTGGATCGCATCTTCGGTGATCGCCGGGTCGTCGATCATCGCCGTCACCGCCGCCGCGACTTCGCGGAAGTTGTGCGGCGGGATGTTCGTCGCCATGCCGACCGCGATGCCCGTCGATCCGTTCACCAGCAGGTTCGGAAACGCCGACGGCAGCACCGTCGGTTCCTGGAGCCGGTCGTCGTAGTTCGGGACGAAGTCGACGGTGTTCTTCTCGATGTCGCCGAGCATCTCGACCGCGATGCGAGTCAGTCGCGCTTCGGTGTATCGGTACGCGGCCGCGCGGTCACCATCGACGGAACCGAAGTTGCCCTGGCCGTCGACGAGCGGATACCGCAGCGAGAATTCCTGCACCATGCGCACGAGCGCGTCGTACACCGACTGGTCGCCATGCGGGTGATACTTGCCGAGCACGTCGCCGACGACGGTCGCCGACTTCTTGTACGCGCGCCCCGGCACCAGCCCGAGTTCGTTCATCGCGTAGAGCACGCGCCGGTGCACCGGCTTGAGTCCGTCGCGCACATCCGGCAGCGCGCGCGAGACGATGACGCTCATCGAGTAGTTGATGAACGATTCCTTCACTTCGTCCTGGATCAGGCGCGGAAGGATCCGTTCACGGTTGTTCGGTGCGGTCATTTGTCAGGGAGGAACGGGGGATGCTGGCAGGTGCGCGACAAGACTGAATTTTAGCTCTTGGCACGGCGCATTTCAATCGGAAAGCCGGTCGCAATTGCCATTGCGGGGCCCATCTCCTGATGGGCCCCGCAACCGCTCACTCCGCGTCTTTCGCCTCGTCGGTCGCCTGCTCGAGCGCGATCCGTTCGCGCTCCGTGCGCCAGTCGTTGTACCACCGTCGCGTCACCTCGCTCGCCAGCTCACGGTTGCCGAGTCCGAACGACAACGCCAACGCCAGCGCGATCGCGCCGAAGACGATCGCGAAAGCGGTCGTCACGATCCCCGTCGCCACGCCGAGTTCCTGCAGCGACATGAACACCGCGAGCAGGATGACACCGCCGCGACCCACGCGAGCCAGCACCTGCCCGCCATCCAGCGCGCCCGCGGATGCGCTGATCAGCGCCGCCACGAAATCACCGAGCACGATGCCGAGGATCACGATCACCAGCGCCGCGATCACGCTCGGCACATAGCTCACGAGTTCCGAGAACACCTGGCCGAGGTAGTCGATGCCGAGCGTGTCCGCGGCGAGCAGCATCGCCGTGAAGAAGAGGAACCAGAACACCAGGTTCGCGATCACCCGCGTGGGGTTCACCGTGTCGCCCGCGTGGTCCCGTCGCGGCATGCCGCCGCGCGTGAGCACGTCATTGAGGTGCGCGCGGCGCAACAGTCGCGCGACGCCCTTCTGCGCGAGTTTCGCGATGAGGAATCCCGCCACCAGCACGACCGCCGCCCCGAAGAGCGCCGGCACATATTCCCAGAGACGCAGGAGGCTTTCGCCCAGTCTGTCGAAGAAGGTCACGATGTACTCGAGAGGACGTTAGAAGGTGAAGCGCACGAGCGAATGACGGCCCTGCATCCCGCTCGCGACCGCGGCGAACCCCATCGGGTCGATCGACAGACCGCTCATCCCGACCAGTCGGCCTTCGTCACCGCGAGGCTGAAGATAACGCTCCGTGAGGAGGATTCCGGCAACACCGCCGACCGCCGCGAGTCCCATCGTGACACCGCCCGACTGACCATCCTCACCGGTCACGAGCACGCCGACTCCTATGCCCATGAGGCCGCCCGCGACCATGCCGGCCGAGAGCAGCCTGCCTTCGCTGCGACTGTGGTCGTAGCGGCGCACGAGCAGCCGGTCCGCCACGTACGTGCCTGCGAGCGCACCACCCAGCGTCACCAGCGCGCCCACCGCGCCGCTCGGCGCCGAATCGTAGATCAGCGAGCCAGCCGCGAGCGCACCCACCGCGGTGCCACTCCACAGCGCGCTGACGTCGCCCGCAGTGACGTTGTATGGCGCGCTGCCCGCATAGAGTCGGCCGAGCGCGTAGCCCGTCCAGCCGGAGCCCGTGAGGATGAGCGCGCGCGCCGCATCGCCGATGCCTGCGCCGTCGACAGCATCATCGTCGATGGCCACCGTGACCGCTGCCGCCGAGAGGAACGCGAGGTCATGACCGAACACCGTCGCCATCGCCTCGCCGGCCGTTAGTCCCTTGCCGATCAGGAGTCCCGCCGCCGTGCCGCCGAATCCGCCGAGCAGCGCTGCGGCGCCGATCGATCCATCGTCCGCTACGGCCGTCGTGGAGATGTAGAGACCCTCGAGCGCGCCGCGCCACGCCATGCGCGTCGAGAGCAACTGCCGCGCCTCCGTGATCTCGACGCGCCGCGCGATCTCCGCCGCGGCGAAGAAGGTGCCGCCGGCCATCACGAGATATCCGGCCGTCGCCGTCACGCCGCTTCGTCCCACCATGCCGGCGAACGCGGGCCCATAGGCGACGAGTCCGAGGATCGCCTGGGCGCGCACGAACTCGCGGCCGTGCAGGCGGACTTCCGGCTGCTGCTCCTGTCGCGATGGGACCGTGGAATCGGTGGAGAAGTTGAGTCGCTGAGGCACGGCCTGCTGCGCGTCGGCGGATGTCGCGATGACGACGAGAGCAACGGGCGCCGCGAGGAGGGTGCGAAGGATCCGTGAGCGTCGCATGTGCATGAATATATGACGAAAGCCGATGCTGGCGAGGTGGCCGGCAAGCCTCTATCAAGCTCGGCGGCCATCGCGCGCGCCGTTCAGCCCCTCAGGTCCTCGTGCCTCGCTTGATGTCGAACAACACGCTGCGATGGCACGACGGACAGAGCAACCACTCCCGCTTGCGCGCATAGCCGAGGCCGAAGCTCCCGCCGCCGATCGACCGCTCGCGCATCCGCACGCCACACCGCGGACAGTCCGCATGACCGTCGCGCGCATACGCGTCGATCACCGCCTTATCCTCCGCAGCGTCATACTGCGCGCGCTCAGTCATCGCTGATCCTCAGCACGATCTTCCCGAACTGCGCACCGCTCACCATCCGCTCGAACGCCGCGCGTCCATCGGCGAGCGCATGCACCGAATCCACCGGCAACGCGAGCCGCCCCGCCACGAGTTCCTCCGTGACCGCGTCGAACTCGGCGTCATTCCCCATCGTCGACCCGAGGATCGACCACTGATGCCAAAAGAGCTTCCGCACATCCATCGCGATCGACGGCCCCGACGTACCGCCACAGGTCACGAGCCGCCCCCCGCGCGCGAGTGCATGCAGTGACTTGTCCCACGTGCTCTCACCGACAGACTCGACCACCACATCAACCCCCCGCCGCCCCGTGCGCCGGCGGATCTCCCGGCCCACATCGACCGCCGAGTGATCGAGTAGTTCGTCCGCACCGAGCGCGCGGGCCCGTTCGAGCTTTTCCGCGCTCGACGACGTGACCCACACCCTCGCGCCGCGCGTCTTGCAGATCAACATCGCCGCCTGCGCGACACCGCCGCCGATCCCCCAGATGAGCACTTCATCGCCCGAGCGCACCTGCGCCCGCGTGATGCACATGCGCCACGCCGTCAACATCGCCAGCGTATATGAGGCAGCCACCTCGTCGGGGATGCCGACGGGAATGCGGCGCACATTCGTCGCCGGCACCACGACCTGCTCCGCGAACGTCCCCGGCCGGTGCTCACCGAGCACGCCGAAGGTCGTGCAGAGCGACTGCTCCCCCGCGAGGCAGAACTCGCACTGCCGGCACGAGATCC
>JANOTV010000118.1:0-1654 GCA_031416495.1 Gemmatimonadota bacterium | reverse complement strand
GAGATGCTGTTCCTCAACCCGAAGATCCCGGCGCAGAAGGCGCTTGAATGGGGACTCGTCAACCGCGTCGTTCCGCGCGCCGAGCTGGACACAGAAGTGCAGACGCTTGTCGACGGATGCC
Organism: Gemmatimonadota bacterium; assembly: GCA_031416495.1. Taxonomy (GTDB): domain Bacteria; phylum Gemmatimonadota; class Gemmatimonadetes; order Gemmatimonadales; family Gemmatimonadaceae; genus Pseudogemmatithrix. Next base: position 1,533 of record JANOTV010000118.1, on the reverse strand, counting down.
TCGAGAAGTTTCCTGAGTGCACGCGATACACCAAGGCGCAGGTCAACTACTGGAAGGAGCAGGCCTGGCATACCACGATCGGCCACGCGCGCGACTGGCTGTCAACGCACTTCACGACTGTCGAGCCATACGAGGGGATGCAGGCTTTCGTCGAGAAGCGCAAGGTGGACTTCAAGGGAATGCGTCAGCGTGCGGCGGACGGTGGCAGTACAGAGTTCCTGTGGGGGCCGTACACTCAGCGTTGTGAAGCGTGTGGGGCAAAGGGGATACCCGATGAGTTCACGTTCTGTGGCAAATGTGGTGCTTCATTGAACAGGAAATGAGCGACTCGCTGCGCGGGCTCGTGGCGCTTGTGACGGGAGCGGGGCGCGGAATAGGCGCCGCCGTCTCGCTTGATCTCGCGCGTCGCGGCGCCCGCGTGGCGCTCGTGGATCTCGCGCACGTGGACGGTGCGGAGGCGTTGGCCGCAGAGATACTGGCGACCGGTGGTCAGGCGATCGCACTTCGCGCCGACGTCACGCGTCTCAGTGACGCTGAAGATGCAGTGAGGAGAACGGTCGAAGAACTTGGCGGCCTCGATGTGCTCGTGTGCAACGCAGGTATCACCCGCGACGGCGTCAGCTGGAAGATGTCGGAGAAGGCGTGGGACGATGTCATCGACGTCAACCTGAAGGGCTGCTTCACATTCTGCCGCGCGGCCGCGCCCCTGTTCCGCGCGCAACGGAGCGGGCGCATCGTCACGATCGCTTCAATCAACGGTCTGCGCGGCAAGTTCGGTCTGGCCAACTACTGTGCATCCAAGGCCGGCGTGATCGGACTGACCAGGACGTTGGCCCGCGAACTGGGTCCCTCGGGTGTCACGGTCAACTGCGTGGCACCGGGCATGGTGCGCTCCGACATGACGGAGAATCTGCCGACCGAAGTGCTCGCGCGCGCGATCGACGAATCGGCGCTCGGGCGCATCGCTGAACCCGAAGACGTGGCGAATGCCGTGTCCTTCCTGTGCTCGGCGAATGCGAGTCACATCACCGGGGTCGTCCTGCCAGTCGATGGGGGCCAGCTTGCCTGAATCCAGTGGAGGATCCGTGAGCGACCGGGCACCTGCCGTGCGCAGCGAGGTGCACGACGACGTTCTGTACGTCACCCTCGACGCGCCACCCGTGAATGTGCTGACGGCCGCCGTGATGGGTGAGTTGACCGACGTGCTCGAGCGTGGGATGGCGAACCAGTCGCTGAAGGCGATATCGCTCGACGCCGTCGGCAAGGCATTCTGTGCGGGCGCCGACGTGGGTGAACATCAGCCCGGGCAGGCACCGGGGATGATCGCCGGCTTCAGTCGCCTCTTTCGGGTGCTTGGGGCCAGTGAGCTGCCTGTCGTCATGTCAGTCGATGGCGCTGCGCTTGGAGCGGGTTTCGAGCTGGTGATGATGGCCGACATCGTCATAGCGAGCGAGCGGGCAACGTTCGGGCAGCCGGAGATCCGTCTGGGGTTCTTCGCGCCGGTCGCGGTGTCGTGGCTCCCCGCGCGCATCG
>JANOTV010000117.1:0-16940 GCA_031416495.1 Gemmatimonadota bacterium | reverse complement strand
CAAGCCGGACGCGACCGATGAGGAATTGTGGGCGGTGCTGACGGCGGCGAATGCGGATGGTTTTGTCAGACGGCTGGACGAAGGTTTGGATTCGGTGACCGGTGAGCGGGGCACCAAACTGAGCGGCGGGGAACGGCAACGGCTGTCGATTGCACGGGCGCTTCTGAAAAACCCGCCGATTTTGCTATTGGATGAGGCCACCAGCGCGGTGGACAACGAAACGGAAAAGCTGATCCAGCATCGCTGGACCGGCTGCGCAGCCACCGGACCTCGTTTGTGATCGCGCACCGGCTGAGCACGGTGCGCGACGCCGACCTGATCCTCGTGCTCGAGCGCGGGCGGCTGGTGGAGCAGGGGAATCACGACGCGCTCATGGCGCGCCAGGGGCTCTACTACTATCTCGTCTCGCAGCAGCTCTCGCTCTAGCCCATGCCTCCCGTCCCGCTTTCTCCCCCGTTCCTCGACGACACGCCGCCGCCCTGGCTCGCGCGCGGGCTCGCGACGGCCTCGCTCGTGGTCGCCGCGCTCGCATTGGTGGCAGGGATCGTGATCAAGGTGCCGGAGACCGTCACCGGGCGCTTCATGCTCGTGCCGGCCCGCGGCGCCGATCCGGTCCGTGCGCCCCAGGAGGGCGTGGTGCTGCATGTGGGGCGGGGCGAGGCGACCGCGGTGCGCCGCGGCGACACCCTGTTCGTCGTCGCGTCCGAACCGGCGTCCGACCGCGGCGCGGACCGCGAGGGACTCGAGGCCACGGTCGCCGCCGGACCGCTCTCCCGTCGCGACCTCCTCGCCCAGCTGGAGGGGGTGCGCAAGGCCGACGCCAGCGAGCGCGAGCGCCTCGATTCGCGCATGGTCACGTCCTCGCGCTCGATCACCGCCAAGCGGGAGCAGTTGCGCATTTCGCGCGACCTGGAGGCGCGCGGTCAGCGCGGCCTGACCAGCGGGGTCACAAGCGAGGTCGATCTCGCCAACCTTCGACTCAACGCGAGCCGACTCGAGGACGATCTCGCGATCGCCGAGGGCGGGCACGCCGACAGCAGGGCGGCGCGCACGCGCCTCGACTTCGACGCCGCCGTGCGCGAGGTCGACCTACGTGAACGCGTGCGAAGGCTCGACCTGGACATCCGGCAGTCCGAGGCGCGGCTCGCCGCGTTCAGCGCGTCGGGCGCCCGCTCAAGCACCGGACTGTTGGTCGCGAGTCCTTGCGACGGGATGCTCCTGCGGCTCCGGGTACGCGCGGCGGGTGCGTTCGTGGCGCAGGGCGACGTCCTGGCCGATCTTGCGTGCGCGACCGACTCGCTGGTGGTAGAGTTCGAGGTGTCGGCGTCGGGGATCGGACGGGTGCGGGTGGGGCAGGACGTCCGGCTCCTCTACGACGCCTTCCCCTACCAGCGCTATGGCGTGCGGTTCGCCGAGGTGACGTGGGTCGGTGCGACGAGCGGGACCTCGGCGCTCGGGGACACGGCGGGCTTCCGGGCCCGGGCGAGGCCCGACGACGCGACGATCCGCGTGGATGGCGCGGAGCGCCCGCTCGTGCCTGGGATGGGCGGCACCGCGCGCGTGGTCATCGAGCGCCGGCGACTCATCGCCTATGCGTTCGCACCGCTCATGCAGCTGCGAAAGGCCGTGGCTGACCGGAAGCGAATGTGACTCCCGGCACAGCGCACTGAGGGGAAGTGTCGTACGTTCAGTCCCACGCCGGATGCACTCCGCATTCCGGCTCAGCTCCCACCTGCGTCGAGGCTCATCATGGCAACCCCGAAGAAGCCGTCAAAGTCTGTCCCGAAGGCCGTCAAGTCGCTTCCCAAGAAGACTGGCAAGGGTGCCATCAACGTGAAGGGGGGGACGCTTCGCCGGGGCGGCGACGACGATCTTGAAGATCTCGAAGTTGAACGCGCGCGCTGATCACGATCCCCACCGCCGCGCGGACATCGCCGCGACGGCGTCGGATCAACCTCTTATGGTGGAGCGTATCAGATGGCGGACAAGAAGCAGTCGTCGAAGAAGAAGGTCGCGGACCTGAAGAAGTCGCCGCTGAAGGCGAAGTCCGCGAAGGACGTGAAGGGTGGCGCGATGGGCCCCGGCACCCAGACCGAGGATGACATCTACGTAGGCGTGCGAAGGCGCTGACTCCCGTTCGGTGCGGCCGGCAGAGCGAACCTCTGCCGGTCCGCGTTGTGCGCCGCGCCCTGCATCCGATCGCGTCCATGCGCACCGCCAGCCTGGGCAGCATCGCAAACGGCAACGCGCCCGCCGTTTCGATCATCAAACAGACGTCCTTCGCCAAGGGATCCGAACAGGCGTCGAGCGATGCCGATCTCTTCGTCGTCAGCGACTCGCTCTCCTATGCGCACCTCTACGAATCGCTGGCACCCGTGAACGGCAGATCTCACGGACAGTGAATCCGGTACTGCTCACGTTCGAACAATGGCAGCAGCGGCTGGCTCGCAATCCCGCAGAACGAGGGTGGGAAGGGTGAACTGGAGAATCTGGCGCGGTTCACGGATGCCCGGCGGTCCGATCTCTCGCTGGCGAGTCGCTTTGACCTGGAGTACGCCGCCGCTGGAGCCTCCTCGCAACGGTCCACGGCGTCTCCTTGACGGCGCTCGTGCGCGTTGTATACTAGACTAGACCAATCGGTCTATTTTAGTTCCCATCCGACACAGGAGACTCGACATGCGAGTGGCGAAGCAGGACGTGGATATCCAGATGGAAATCCCGGGCGTACTCATCCGCCAGCGGATGAACTTCGGCAGCGTGCGAGGATACGATACGATCAGCAGCGAGTACTTCACCCTCGCGGCAGGCGTCGACACCACTCCGCTCTTCGTCGGATTGCAGGGCGATCGCTGTCAGTGCCCGCACTGGGGATTCGTGCTGAGGGGCGTGATCACGACGACCGACAGCGACGGCGCGCAGGAGACCGTCTCGGCGCACGACTTGTTCTTCTGGCCGCCCGGACACAATGTCAGGGTCGACGCCGACGCGGAGATCATCATGTTCAGCCCGCAGAAGGAACACACCCTCGTCATCGACCATATGATCGCGAAGGTGAAGAGCTGACGCATTCGACCAAGCAGCGCCTGCTCGACGTGGGGCTCGCCATGCTCCTGGAGCATGGCTATCACGGGCTGGGGATACAGACCCTGCTCGATGGAGCGCGCACGCCCAAGGGCTCGTTCTACCATCATTTCGCGGATAAGGAAGACTTCGCGTTGCAGGTCGTCGACCAGTACATGCAGCAAGTGCATGCTGGTCTCGACGCCTGCCTCGAGGAGAACGACCGGCCCCCTCTCGAACGGGCGCGCCGGTTCTTCGAGATGACGCAGCAGAGCTACAAGAAGGAAGGCTACCTCGGCTGCCTCCTCGGCGGGCTCGGGCAGGAACTGTCGGGCGCGAACGATCTGTTCCGTCGCAGGATCGAGAAGTGCTTCTCCGAGATCGCCAACCGGATTGCCGTCTGCCTTGAAGAGGCCCGGCTGCTCGGCGACATACCTGAAGAGTCGGATACGCGACGCATGGCGAGCTTGCTCGTGGACTGCTGGGAGGGCGCCGCACTGCGCAGCAGACTGCGAGGGAGCGCATCGCCGCTCACCGCGATGCTCGACTTCTTCTTCACGTCGGCACGCGGGCCAGTCGCAGATCGCACGTAGCGGGGGGTCGCGCGCGCCACGAGCGATCACGAACGCACCATCCATTGAACTTCCGGTCGAGGCCGCGCGGCGGTTCGTCCATGTAGCGGGTGACGAGTCGCTCGGCGGCCCACGTGAAGACGCCGGTGGACTTGAGCACGCGACCAGCGCCATCATCGACCCGGCGCCTTGCTTACGGGCGTCGGCGCAGTCGCACGTAGTTGGAATCGATCTGTCTCACGTAACCGAGCGTCTCCCGATAGATCCAGCGCGGCACGCGCGGCGCGACCTGCTCCACATGCCGCCATCCGGGGGTGCCGCCGGCGAAGATACGCGCCGAGTCGGCGGCGCGACCGATCGTCCGTTCGCCGGCGTTGTAACTGGCGAACATGAACTTGAAGCGCTCATCGCCCGTCACCTGCTTCTCCCAGAGCTTCCACAGGTAGCGGTCGTGCATGATCCCTGCCGCGATGTTCCACTCGGGATCATCGATGGCGCCGAATTCCGGCAGGCGGCTCTGGATGTACTTGTACGTGCTCGGCATGAGTTGCATCACGCCGCGCGCGCCGACGCGGCTCGTCGCCGCGGAGTCGAGATTGCTCTCGGCCATTCCCTGCGCCTTGAACCAGCGCCAGTCGAAGGCGGCGCCGAAGTAGCGTTTGGAGTAGCGGCGGAAGGTGTCGTCGTAGCGATGGCCCGACTTGAGCGCCTGGCGCTTCTCATGGACGGTGGCGACCGTGGGTGGCTTGGCGATGCTGTCGGGCTGTGCTGCTGCTGGCACAGGCAGCATCAGCATGACGCCGCCGATCCATGCGCCGCGCACGATGCCGATTGCGGTGCCGCCGCCGGAGAGCGAGGGCATCGTCAGTTGAGCGCGCTGCTCACCACGAGCGCGATGGAGATGAAGAGCGCGCCGATGAAGATCGCGACGGCGATGTTCCCCTTCTTGAGCTCCTCGGGGAAGTGCACTTCGGGCGTCAGGTGATCGAACACCCGGTAGCTCACCCACATGAGGATGACGCCGAGCACTGCATAGCCGAAGTTGAGCGCGATGACGTCGAGTTCCACTGGGTCTCCGAAAGGGGGTCGAGGATTCGGGAGAAAACTTACCGCTTCGCCGCCGATCGTGTGGGAGCGTCCAGTAGTTCAGCCACCGTCGTCTCCTTCAGGAAGGCCATCACCGACTCCGAGATCGGCTTCCATCGCGCATGCGCGACGCAGGCGGTGCGATCACTGCAGACCTTGTTCCCCATCACGCACCTGCGGTAGCTCGCGATGTCATCGAACGGCGCGACCACCTTTTCGAGCGTGATCCGCTCCGCGGGCAGCGCCAGGCGGAACCCGCCGCTCCGTCCGCGCCGCGATACGAGGATGCCCTCGGCAGCGAGTTGGTGAAGGATCTTCGACAGGTAGTTCGCCGGAAGCTTGAGCGTTGCCGCAAGCTCGGCAGCCTGCGCCGACTCGTCCGGCCCCAGCAGGGCGAGCTGCGTGACAACGCTCAGCGCGTACTCTGCACTCTGGTTCAGCATGGCATGCGGTGTCTATGGATGCGGTGGCCTCATCACGGCGCTCGTACGACGAACCGACCGACGCCGTACGTAACAAGTAGAACAGTACCGCGTTGCACGGTGATGATCGTGTCCAGCTGTACGCGGCGCGCAAGCACCCGCTGGCTCGTGGCGACGGTGTCGGCGAGGGAATCGGGCGGCTCCCTGCGCGCAAGGCTGACCTGTACACGGCGGACCCCCTCCGCCAGCGGATACGACCGCAGGAGGAAGATGGGGCGATCGCTGCGGATGCCCGAGCCTCGCACGATCGCGTTGTCGAGGGTCGTCTCGTCCACGACGACTTCGAGGTCGTAGGTTGCGGGCTGACCCTCGCACTCACGCGCGCGCCGCATGTGCACCGGACGCGTGGCGAGCTCCTCCTCAGGGAGCACGCGACAGGTCTCTATCTGCTCCGGACGCGCGCTCCACGAGAGCCGCAGCTCGGCGGCATCGCTCGAGTGCCAAGGCACGGAGACGCCGGAGCTGGCCGCGAGCGTCAACGCGCCCGCCGCAGAGACGACCACTGCCAGGACCGTGCGCGCCGTGCTCATGCGCCCACCGCCGACGCTATTTGTTCCGTCTCGCACTGCGCGATGAGATCGACCGATGCTTCCGCCGCAGGTCGCGCGAGCGCCATGACCTCACGACGGAAAGCATCGAACTCCGCGCACATGTCGTTGTCGAGCCCGACGGCCGCGGTCACCACACGCACACGACGGCGATCGACACGTGGATGCAGCTCCGCCTCGCGATCGTTGAATACGCGCTCGACGAGCCACTTGGGGCCTTCGCGTGCGACGCAATCGCGAGGCGGGCACCCCGCGATCATCACGCCCGCCGCACCCTGACGGATGAGCAGTTCGATCACCGAGGAATGCAGCCCGCCCACGCAGTGCACATCGTGCAACCGTGCGCCCGCATCGGTGAGACGCGCGCGCAATGTGCCCGCGGTCTGCGAACAGCAGACGACGACCACGCGCTCATCGAGCGGCGCGCGCAGAAGCTCCAGCATGAGACCGGAACGGATGTCCACGAGCTGATCACGGCCGGTGCGCCCTGGCGGTCCGACGCCCATCGGCGCGCAGGAGCCGGCGCAGATGCCGCAGCTCACGCAGCGCGCGGGGTCCACGAGTGCGACGAGCATCGGCCGGTCGTCCGCACGCGCGACCATCGTGATAGCTTCCCACGGACAATCCTGCGTGCACTGGTCGCAGCCCGTGCAGAGTCGCGGATCCACCACGCTCGGCGTCCAGCTCCCCGTGCGCGGTCGGCGGGTGACTCGCGGCATCAGGAGTGCGAGCACCACGGCGATGAGCGCCACGATCCAGACGAGCCATGGCGGGCTGCGCTCGACGAGCGGGAGCCACCATGCGGTCACGAGGTTGATCGGCGTATGCGTCGACAGTCGCAGCGGATCTGCCGCGGGACCGAGCGCCGCGGGCATGAGCACGGAGAGTGCGACGAGCACTGCGGTGACCGTCCACTTGAGCCGCGCCGGTGGCGAGAGCACCGGTCGCGCGACCTGCGAGACATGCAGCCAGAGTGCGACTCCCATCGCGAGCGGGAGCGCGATATGAATGAAGAGATTGAGGAAGAAGAACGCTTCAGGCACGGGGCGATCACCGGCGAAGATGCGGCCGACCGGCTCGGAGAGCACAGGCAGTACATCAAAGAGACGTCCGCCGGCAACGGCGAGTCGCTGGCCGAAGGTGTCCCATGCCATCACGAAGCCGGTCCATGCGCAGGCGAGCCCGACGCCGACGAGGACGACGCCGGTGATCCAGGCGCGGGCGCGCGGTCCCCAGCCGCGTGACTGGGCGGCAATCCTCAGCGCATGCAGCAGCGCGGCGACGATGAACGCATCGGTCGCGTAGCGATGCAAGGTGCGCATCCACGCGCCGATGAATGGATCGGCGGCGATGCGCTGCACCGACGCCGAGGGGGAGCCGACCCGGTAGTAGAGCAGCAGGTAGGTGCCGGTGACCGTGAGCACTACGAGCAGCCAGGCGGCGAGCGCTCCGCTCTGATGGAGCGGATTCCAGCGCCAGCCATAGATGCGGTGGACAAGCGCGTCGAGGGAGCGCGTGATGCGGCTTGCCAGCGCTGAGTTCGCAGTCACGCGGATCAGGGGTTTACCCGATGGCGTGTAGGGGAATAACCGTATTGCGGTGATTTATCATAAGCGTATGATAATAGCACCTGTGGAGCCCTGCGCCATCCCCACCGAATCGAGGAATACCCACGTGGATCCTGCCGACCATCCTGCCCCGTCGGAGCCAATCCCGCTGATGCAGCGGCTCTTCGACAACATGTGGCTGCTGCTCATCATGGGCATCGTCGTGATGTTCGTCGTCTACACCGGCTGGGGCATGTGGGAGATCCTCACGATGCCGACCTCCACACTCCCCTGAGGATCACATGCTGACGAAGGTTCATACAGGGCTCGACCCCGTCCCGGGTGTGTGGTGGAAGCCCGCGCATAGGGCCGAGAAGATCTGGGTGGGCATCGCGTTCGCGTGGTGCATGGTGTTGTTCGCGATGATGCCGCTCTGGCACTGGAAGGGCGGACAGAATCCATCGGGTGTGCGTCGCAAGGTGGAGCCGACCGCGTTCTACGCGCGCACCGTCGCCTTCGCGGCGCAGTACAAGATCGGCGAGGACCAGGGCATCCCGATCGTCGCACCTCCGCCGGGCAGTCAGATCTATCTCACGGCGATGGCATACCAGTGGTATCCCATCATCCAGCTCGAGAAGGGGAAGGAGTACACGCTTCACCTTTCGGCGCTCGACGTGAATCATGGATTCAGTCTCTATCCATTGAATGTCAACTTCGCCGTCGTGCCGGGCTACGACTATGGCCTGCGCGTGACGCCCACCGCCTCCGGCGATTTCAGGATCATCTGCAATGAGTTCTGCGGTATCGGTCACCACACGATGGTCGGCCGCATGATCGTCGTGGACGAGAACGGCGCCGCGGTCGCGGACAATTCCACGGCCAGCGTCCTGCGCGGGGATGAGAAATGACCGCTGACTATCGCACCTGTCCGTACACCGGGCGCCAGATCCACCGGAAGGTCGAGAACCTCATCAAGGTCAACGCCGTCGTGTCGATCGTGACGCTGCTCATCGGCGCCGTGGCGGCGCTGCTGCTCGTGCTCACGCGCTGGCAGGCGGTGCATCTCCTGCCGGCGGATTGGTACTACCGCCTGCTCGGCGTGCATGGCATGAACATGCTGATCTTCTTCATCATCTTCTTCGAGATGGCGGTCCTGTGGTTCGCCTCCACGGTGCTGCTCAACGCACGACCTGCGGCGCCGAGGTTCGGCTGGTTCAACTTCGGCACGATGCTCACCGGCATGCTGCTCGTGCAGTGGACGCAGTGGACCGGACGAGCCGATGTGCTGTTCACGTCGTATCCGCCACTCAAGGCGCACCCGGTGTTCTACCTCGGCATCATCCTCTTCGCCGTGGGTGCGCTGGGCGTGACGGGGCAGTTCTTCGCAACGCTCACCATCGCCAAGCGCGAGAAGCGGTATGAGGGTTCGATGCCGCTCGTGGTGTACGGCGCGCTCACCGCGGCGATCATCGCCGTCATCACGCTGCTGCACGGCGCGATCATCTACATCCCGACATTCCTCTGGTCGCTCGGCATCATCGAGACGATCGACCCGCAGGTCTACAAGCTGTTCTGGTGGGGACTCGGTCACTCGTCGCAGCAGATCAACATGGCCGCGATGGTCGCCATCTGGTATATGCTCGGCGCGCTGACGGTGGGTGCGGCCGTGCTGAACGAGAAGGTAAGTCGCGGCGCGTTCGTGCTCTACGTGCTCTTCATCTCGATGGCCTCGGCGCACCATCTCCTGGTGGACCCGGGCTTCGGCCCCGCGTGGAAGATCACCAACACCTCGTACTTCATGTACATGGCGGTGCTGGCGTCGATGATCCACGGCTTCACCGTGCCGGCGGGCATCGAGCTCGGCATGCGACTGCGCGGCTTCAACAAGGGACTCTTCGGCTGGCTCCGCAGCGCGCCCTGGGGCGACCCGGGCTTCAGCTCGCTGATCCTGTCGATCGTGTTCTTCGGGTTCGTCGGGGGCATCACCGGCGTGACCATCGGCACCGAGCAGATCAACATCATCGCGCACAACACGCTGCGCGTGCCCGGGCACTTCCACTCGACCGTCGTGAGCGGCACGGCAATGGCGTTCATGGGCGTGACGTACTACCTGCTGCCGCTCATCTTCCAGCGCAAGGTCGCGTTCTGGGGCTTCGCGAAGATCCAGCCGTATCTCTTCTCGCTCGGCATCTTCCTTCTGTCGATGGGGATGACGTTCGCCGGAAGCTTCGGCGTGCCGCGCCGGCACTGGGACATCTCCTTCAAGGGCGCGCTGTTCGGCGTCGAGTTCAATCCGGCCGTCGATCTCGTGCTCGCGATGATGGGCATCGGCGGGATCCTCGCCGTGACCGCAGCCATCGGCTTCATCCTCATCGCCGTGAAGTCCGTGTTCTTCGGCGAGAAGCTCGGTGAGGTGACGATGGGCAAGGAGATGGTGGGTGTTCCGCGTGGATTGACGCATCCGCCGGTCCAGTTCGCCGACGTCGATGCGCGCAACGAAGATCTTCATGCACCGGCGCGCGGATGGATGGGACCGACACCGGGCACGATTGTGCTGGTGGCGATCTTCCTCGCGGCATTCATGACGTACTACTTCACCAACTGGAAGCTCCTCTCGTTCCTTTGGAAGATCGGATGAAGACCGCCACCGTGTCACGGCCGCCATCTTCCCTGGCGGTCGTAGCACTGGCGGCGATCATCGCGATCACCGCCGGCTGGTGGACATTGGCGCTTTGGCCCCTTGATGCCACAGCGCCGGAGTGGGTGATCCGTACGCGCGAGATATGCTTCGGTGCGTCGCACACGGGCTTGCCGCATCTGGGGGGATGGCTCCTCCTCATCGGCGAGCCCGTCGGCATGTTCGCGGTGTTGTTCGTGGTGTGGGGTGGTGATGTGCGCGCGGGGCTGGCGCGGTTCAACCAGCGGTTCGCAGGGAAGCTCGTCAGCGCTGCCGTCGTATTGCTCTGCGTGGCCGGCCTCGTCGCGGCGGGGCAGCGCGTAGCTTCAGCGGCAGGTTCGAACGCCGACGATACGTTCGCTCTCTCTCCGCCGCTGGGTGCACGCGGGAGCGTGCCGGCAGAGGAGTTCGCGCTGCTCAACCAGCATGGCGGCATCACGCGCCTCGCGGACTATCGCGGGCGCTGGGTGATGGTGACGTTCGCGTTCGGTCACTGCGAGGATATCTGTCCGGTGATCGTGCAGCATGCGCGGAGGGCACGCGCTGATGAAGGTGCGGAGGATGTGCCGATCCTCGTGATGACGATCGATCCGTGGCGTGACACGCCGGACCGCCTCGCAACCATTGCCCTTGGTTGGGAGCTTGGAACAGATGACCGTGTACTGTCCGGGAGCGTCGATGACGTGAATGCGACGCTTGATGCATGGAAGATCCCGCGCCAGCGGAACCCGGACACGGGCGACGTGATGCATGGAAGCGTGATCGTGGTCGTGGATCCGGAGGGCAGGGAAGCCTGGCGCATCGAAGGAGCGCCTCAGCGGGTGAGGGAAGCGCTGAAGAACAGGTAGCTCCCAGCTCACCCCCTCCGAGCGATCATCTCTTTGATGATGACCACATCCTGCCGGTCCTGCGGCCGGTTCGCGGCGAGCTTGGAGCGCATGATGTCTTCGAGCCGCGCGACGAGCAGCGTGTTTCCATAGACTTCGAAGCGATCGGCGCGTGGGGCGAGGTCGTCGAAGCCACGGGTGCCTGCGGGCATGAAGATGACGTCGAGTCGTCCGCCGCACCGACGAGCACGAAGCGTACCTCATGCTCGGCGAGTGTACGGAAGAGCAGCTCGGGATCGAGCGGACGTTGTTCAGGCACGGCGCACCGCGCCGAAGAAGGCCGACGCATTGGCGAGTTCGGCCAGCCGCACTTCCGGAGTCATCGCCAGGATCCGTGCGACGTCATCGAGCATGTGGCTGCCGACGACGATGGACGGCTCGAGATTGATGTCGAGTGAGAAGCCGGTTGCCGAGAGGAGTCGGGAGAGCGTATCCCAGGTCGGACTCGTCGCGCCCGATTCGACCCGCGCCACCACGGACTGAGCGGTCCCTGCCCGCCGAGCGAGCTCTCGCTGGGAGAGTCCGGCGCGGGTGCGTGCTTCGCGCACGAGGGTGGCGGGACCGGAATACCTCATGTGGATATGATAGCTAAAAAGCTATCACAACGCAATCCGGGTCAGGTGGCACAAAAGAGGTCTGGCAGACGCACCGGCGGAGGCGGATGTTCAGCCACCCTCACCATCGGAGCGCACTGTGTCGGCGCAGGCCATCACGAATCACCAGTCTCTGCTTGATCCACGCGAGAAGGTTCGCTATACGCTCATGGTGCTCATCAGCATCGTCATCTACGCCATCCTTGCACTCGTGGTGGTGACGACGCCGGAGTTGGGCATCACGGTCGGCCTCTACGCGGTGATCTTCGCTTTCTTCGCACTGCTCCTGAACGGGTTCGCGATCGGCTATCTGCGCGGCAACGGCGTCCGCGTCTCGCGGACGCAGCTTCCCATGCTCAACGAGATGGTGATGGCGCATGCGAAGAAGCTGCAGATGTCCGAGGTGCCCGCCGTGTACGTGGTACAGGCCGGCGGTACGCTCAACGCCTTTGCGATGCGCTTCCTCGGTCGCGACTTCGTGGTCATCTACTCCGACGTGCTCGCGATGGCGATGCGCCAGGGAGAGGACGCGGTCAGCTTCATCGTCGCCCATGAGTTGGGGCATGTGTGGCGCGGCCATCTGCGGCATCGCTGGCTCATCACTCCCGCGCGCATGGTTCCGTACCTCGGCAGCGCGTACTCCCGCAGCTGTGAATACACCTGCGATCGCGTCGGTGCATTCTGCCGACCGGAGGGCGCGGTCTCCGGGCTGATGGTACTCGCCGCTGGAGCCGATATGTATCCGCATGTGGACGTGCCTGAGTTCACCGCACAGACCACCGCCGAAGCGGGCTTCTGGGTGCGCTGGGCGGAACTGGTCTCCACGCACCCCCGCCTGCCCAAGCGTGTCGGTGCATTGCTGGCCGCGGGTGTGCCGCTGCCAGCCACGCTCGGCGACACCTCGCGCGCGGTGGCGTCAGCGGCGCAACGAGCGCATGAGCGCCGATGAACAAGAAGGATGGAAGAAGGGTGGCCCCCACTCTGGGAGCCGCCCTTCTTCTCGCATCGCAGTTCCCCACCCCGCACACCTCACACCGGAAAGAGCATCTCCCGATATCGCGGCAGCGGCCAGTACTCATCCCCGATCGAAACCTCCAGCTCATCCGACACCTCACGCGCCGCCATCATCGAATCCGCGCCCGCGCTCGTCAACAGCTGCGCACACTTCTCGATGTCATTGTGCATCGTATCCGACTTCTTGATCACCGCATGCAGCGCCTTCGTCTTCGCCTGCAGCTTGATCACCAGCCCACCGATCGCCTCCGCCGCCGCCTTCTGCGGAACGTTCCTGATCCCCGCGATCTTCGCCTGCGCAGCGCCTTCGGTCAGTGAACCCAGGTACGCATAGCACGCCGGCAGGATCTGCGTGTCCAGCATCTCGGCCATCGTGCCCATCTCGATCAGCATGTCCTTCACGTACCGCTCCATGCGCACATGGAAGCGGCTCTCGAGTTCCGCGGCCGTCAGGATCTTCGAGCCGGTGAAGAGCTTCTTCGCGTGCGCCGTCTTCATCTGCGCGAGTGCTTCCGGCGCACGACGCAGGTTGAGCAGGCCGCGCTTCTTCGCTTCCCTGACCCACTCCTCGCTGTAGCCGTTGCCCTCGAAGCGGATGGAGCTGGTCGACTTGAACGCCGCGCGCACTACCTTGAGCGCGGCGTCATCCGGGCTCTTGGTCTTCTTCATTTCCGCCTTCATGTCGTCCACGATCTCGCCCAGTGCCTCGGCGACGACGGCGTTCAGCAGCATCACCGGGAAGGCGATGCTCTGCGACGAACCCACCGCGCGGAACTCGAACTTCGCGCCGGTGAACGCGAACGGACTCGTGCGGTTGCGGTCGGTGTTGTCCTGCTCGATCTCGGGCAGCTTTGCGACGCCGAGCTGGATCATCGCCTGCTGTGCGGATGAACCCGCGCGGCCCGCGATGATGTCCTCGATCATCTTCGTGAGCGCCGCGCCCATGAACACCGAGATGATGGCCGGCGGCGCCTCATTCGCGCCGAGTCGATGCTCGTTGCCCGATGTGCCGATGCCGGCGCGCAGCATGCCCTGGTGACGGTGCACGCCCTTGAGCACCGCGGCCAGGAAGAGCAGGAAGCGCATGTTCTGGTGCGGCGTCTTGCCCGGCTTGAGCAGGTTGATGCCGTTGAGCGTGTTGTCGCTCGTGATGCTCAGGCTCCAGTTGCAGTGCTTGCCGCTGCCGTTGATGCCGGCGAACGGCTTCTCGTGCAGCAACGCCTGCAGTCCATGACGCATCGCGACGTCCTTCAGCACCGACATCACGAGCTGGTTGTGATCGGTCGCGATGTCGGTCTCCTCGAACATCGGCGCCATCTCGAATTGGCAGGGCGCGACTTCGTTGTGACGCGTCACGATCGGCACGGCCAGCTTGTAGAGCTCGAACTCGACTTCGGCGATGCAGGCCTGCACGCGCTCGGGAATGCCACCGAAGTAGTGATCCTCGAGCTGCTGGCCGCGCGGCGGTGGCGCGCCCACGAGCGTGCGGCCACCCATCACGAGATCGGGACGCATCGCGAAGTGCGTACGGTCGATCATGAAGTATTCCTGCTCGGTGCCCATCGTCGTGTAGACGCGGAGCACGCCCTTGTCGCCCATCAGCTCGAGGAGCTCGCGCGCCTTCTCGGAGAGCACGTCGCTCGACCGGAAGAGCGGCGTCACTTCATCGAGCGCTTCGCCGTTGTAGCCGAGGAAGACCGACGGGATGCAGAGCGTCTTGGTGGACGCCGCTTCCATGATGAAGAGCGGCGAGGCCGGGTTCCACGCGGTGTAGCCGCGCGCTTCCCAGGTCGCGCGCAGGCCGCCCGATGGGAACGACGATGCGTCGGGCTCGGACTGGATGAGCTGCTCCGCCGAAAAGGACTCGACGGGGAGCTTGTTCTCATCGAACGAGAGGAACGCGTCGTGCTTCTCGGCGGTGAGTCCCGTCTGCGGCTGGAACCAGTGGCAGAAGTGCGTGACGCCGCGTGTGATCGCCCATTCCTTCACGACCTGTGCGACAACGGGTGCGATGTCGCGATCGAGCTTCTTCCCGAGGCGCACGGCCTCGGCGAGCTTCGCGTGCACTTCCTTCGGCAGCTTGTCGCGCATCTGTCGCGCGCCAAAGGTGTTGATGCCGAAGTACGACGAGGTGGGGATCGGCTCGTCGGCCATCGTGGGGATGTCGGGCTCCTCGACGGAACGGGTCGTGATCGCGCGGAGGGCAGCCACGCGAGGTGTGATGGATGCGGTCATTTGTTTGGAGGAGGGCGGTGTTATGGCGGCGATCTGCGTCGCGTGCAGATTGTGCAAACCTAGAAGGGCATTTTGCATGCCGCAAGCCGAATTTAGCCGTATTGCACACAGTTCTTTGTCAGAATTGCGTATTTTGGCGTACAGTCAGCCGAGCTAGAACCTTTCGATTGAGTCCCCGTCGACTACCGTTCAAACGCTGCCGTAAGTACTTCAACGCCTTTCACTGCAACACGTTAGGGCGCCGCAGTCACCATGATCTGGCCGCGCATCCGCTGATGGATCGTGCAGCGGTAACCGGTACCGGCCGGTGTCGGCCGGTACCCAGCTGTACTTCTCTCCGGCTCGAGCTCGTCGGAGTCGAATGCGTTGGCGCCGACGGCGTCATGCCGCACGATGTCGACGTTGTGCCACACGATGGTGTCGCCCAAGCCCACCGTGAGTTCGCGTGAGGAGAACGAGACCGACCGTATGTGGATCTCGTGCAGCGCGGTGTCCACGGCCGACGCGGCCTCCGACCTTGAGCAGGTCAGGGTGCCGAGGATCAGCGCGAACGCCGCGAACTGCTTCACCGGCGGGCGGCCGTCGTCTTCTTCGCCGCGAGCGACACCGCATGATCGAGATGCGCCGCGACCGCCGGACGAACGGCGATGAGCAGTTCCTTCAACTCCGCGTTCTTCGCCGACGGGATCAGCGCGCCATCGATCACGGCGAGCAGGTGCGTGTGATACCTGACTTCGTTGTGGATGTACGCGCTGTCAAAGGCAAAGCCTTCGAGCTCGCGGAATATCTGTCGCTTCAGATCCGCATCGTCGCGCAGATTAAACGAGATCTCGTTGTCCACCGGCGTGACCTTGAGCTTCGTTACGAGCGCAACGACGGCGGTGTTCACGGACTCATGATCCTTCTTCGTCATCGTCGCAAACTGCCGGATCTCGGCGTCACGCGTCCTCGCGAGCGCCTGGTCGGCGTACTGGATGTCGGCGTTGTTGGCCGCGACGACGATGGCGGCGATGTTGGCGTCGGAGAGTGCCGGGCTGCTGGCGGCGGCAGCGGCAGGCGCAGCATTCGGTGCGGACGCCGTTGACGGCTTGAGCACGGAGCAGGCGCCGAGGAGGGCGACAGAGAGAACGAAAACTGGAACGGAACGCGGGATCATGAGATCTCCGAATTTGCGTGGAGGGGCATCGCTGGTGGCGAGAGCATGTCGCGCCGAGCGAGCGAATGCTGAATGCGGTCCGCTCGGAAGATATCAGCGTACTGATTCCCGCAACGCGCCGTTGCGTGACCTGAGACACAGGTGGGAGCTGTGAGGTGTGAGGTACGAAAAGGGCGGCCCTGATGGGGTCGCCCTTTTCGATAGAGAGAGGCGCCGGTCGGAATCGAACCGACGAATAGCAGATTTGCAGTCTGCCGCCTTACCACTTGGCCACGGCGCCGTGACTCAAAACTAGCCGCTGTAGGGCGCCGTCTCAAGCAAGGTGTGGAAGGAATGGGGCGAAGAATCCGGGTCAAAACAACCTCCCACCTTCCACTTTCCACTTTCCACCTCCTAAACGATCACTCCCTCGGACCGAGCCCATTCGGAATACCCGCCTCCATAGTCCTCCACCTCCTCCACCCCGAGTTTCTGCAGCACCGACGTCGCAATCGCCGAACGGGTCCCACCCTGGCAATGCACCACCAGCGGCTTGTCGCGCGGGACTTCGTTGATGCGGTCAGGCAGATAGCCCACGGGAATGTGCGTCGCTCCCGGCAGATGGCCCGCTGCCCACTCGCTCGCGTTGCGCACATCGAGGACGTTGATCTCGCCGCGCTTCAGTCGCTCGGCGACGCTCTTCATATCCGTCTTCTTCACCGTCGCAAGCGTCTTGCCGGACTTCTTCCATTCGTCGACGACGCACGCGTCATACCATTGCGTCACGCGGTCGAGGCCGATCATCGCGAGTTCGCGCACGGCGCGGCGCATCGTGTCCTCGTCGACGGCGATGAGATGGATGTCCACGTCGTATTTCACGAGCCACCCCGACCAGGTCGAGAAACTCTTGCTGAACGGGATGTTGATCGTGCCCCGCACATGGCCCTTGCCGAACTGATCCGCGGGACGCGCATCGACGACGGTCACCTTCGCCGCGAGCGCACTCTCGAGCGCGGCGCGATCGCCCTTCGCCGGTGAAGGGAATCCACCGAGGATCGTCGGGCCATCGCGATTGATGCGCTTCATCTCCGCGAAGTAGAGCGG
>JANOTV010000116.1:0-11386 GCA_031416495.1 Gemmatimonadota bacterium | reverse complement strand
CTCGTGATGGCACGCGAGGGTGGTCGGGGTCCGATGGGTCTTCGCTGGCTGCTCCGCTGGAACTGGGAGACCGAGGTGCACCTCGGCGGATGCCAGTTCAAGAGCGCGACGGTGACGGTCGAGTACAACGCCGACTTTGCGACACTCGGCGGACCGATCGCGGCCGACTCGGTGGAGCAGGCGTGGTGGAATGCGGAACTCGAACAGCTCTTCACCTCGCGCGTGGAGACCCTCAAGATCCTGCGCGACGGCGCGAGGGAGATTCAGCAGAAGATCTCGCTGATGCGGAGCAGCAGCTGCGGAGATCTCACCTCGCGCGCCATCGACGTCGCTCGCACGCACTTGCTCGAGGTGAATGCGCGCGCGGGTGGATCGTTCGCGAACGTGCGTCAGATGCCGGACGAGGAGGCAGAGGGGCGGTAGCGCAGCAGCCACTCGGCACTCCACGTCGTGAAGCGATCGGCGCGCAGCGCCTCTCTCGCCGCGCGCATCAGCCCCACCAGGAAGTGCACGTTGTGCAGCGACACCAGTCGCAGCCCGAGCATCTCCTCCGCCACGAACAGATGCCGGATGTACGCGCGGTCGTAGTGCGTGCAGCACGGGCAGTCGCACCCCTCCACGAGCGGACGACGGTCCATCTTGTTCGTGCTCTTCCGCACCTGCATCGTGCCGTCGGGAGTGAACGCCGTGCCGTGTCGTCCCATGCGCGTCGGCACGACGCAGTCGAAGAGGTCCACGCCGCGCCGCACGCCCTCGATGAGATCATTGGGGAACCCCACGCCCATCAGGTAGCGCGGCTTCTCCTTCGGCAGCAGTGGCTCACACACTTCGAGCGTCGCATGCATGTCGGGCTTCGCTTCGCCAACCGAGAGTCCGCCCACCGCCATGCCATGCCAGTCGCCGGTGTTGAGGATCCCCCGGAGCGACGCGCGGCGCAGCTCGGCATGCGTGCCGCCCTGCACGATCGGGAAGAGCGCCTGTCGCGGCGCGTCAAGATCGCTCCCGTCACCCAGGGCCGGCGCACGGCCTTCGCGCGTGAGACGGTCGAACTCCACGCGGCAGCGCTCGAGCCATCGCAGACTGCGCTCCATCGCCGAGCGCGACGCGGCGACATCGGCACCGCCCGCGATGAGTTCGTCGAGCTGCATGATCACGTCCGCGCCGAGATTGCGCTCGATGCGCATCACGAGCTCAGGCGTGTAGTCGTGCAGCGAACCGTCGAGATGACTACGGAACTCGATCCCGCTCTCGCGCACAGTCCGGTGCTTCGCGAGCGAGAACACCTGGAAGCCCCCCGAGTCGGTGAGCATCGGGCCGCTCCATCGGGAGAAGGCGTGCAGTCCGCCCATCTCGCGCACGAGCTCATCGCCCGGCCGCAGGTACAGGTGGTAGGCATTGCCGAGCACCATCTGCGCGCCGGTGGCCTCGACCTCCTGCACTGAGAGACCCTTGATGGTCGCGTGCGTGCCGACGGGCATGAACGCCGGCGTTTCGACGACGCCATGCGGCGTCTGGAACCAACCGAGTCGCGCGGAGCCCGACTCGTGCGAGTATCGGAACGAGAAGTCGGGCGCGGGCGAATCCACTGAGGCGGTCACGGACGGATCCTCGCTCACTGCTCCGTCCGCTTGACCTCGTCCCACAGCAGGTCGAGCGCCTCGAGCCCCGCCGTCTTCACTTCGATCCCGCGCTCCGCCGCCATGCGCTCGATCGCCTCAAAGCGCCGCTGGAACTTCGCGTTCGCACGGTCGAGTGCGAGCGACGGATGCGTGCCCGCCTTGCGGCAGAGGTTCACCACGGCGAACAACAGGTCGCCGAGTTCATCCTCGAGCTTCGCATGCTGTGCGTCGTGACTGGGCACGCCATGCGTGTCGAACACGGAGCCATGCGCGGTCACCTGCACGCGCACTTCATTGAGTTCCTCCTCGACCTTCTGCATCGGCCCCTCGACATCGGGCCAGTCGAAGCCGACGCCTGCGGCGCGCTCCTGCAGGCGGTGCGCACGGTGCAGGGCAGGGAGTCCCGTCGGCAGGTCATCGGCCAGCGAACGGCGCGTCTTCGCCTTCATCTGCTCCCACGGCGTACGCTCGGCGTCGTCGCCATAGAGCCAGGGATGCCGGCGCGTCATCTTGCCCACGAGCGAACCAGCCATATGCTCGGGCCCGAACGCGCCGCGCTCCTCGGCGATCACGGCGTGGAAGAGTACCTGCAGGAGCACGTCGCCGAGTTCACCGCAGATGGCGGCGTCGTCACCCTCGCGGATGGCGTCGTCGAGCTCGTGCATCTCTTCATTGAGGTAGGGTCGCAGTGACTCATGGGTCTGGGCCTTGTCCCATGCATCGCGCGCGCGCAGGTCGCGCATGATGGCGAGGGCATCTTCAAGCGTGGCTTTGTCTTGCATCACTTTGGAGGGGCCGGTAGCTTCGATGATCCAGATGAACAGGGAATCTACGCCCGAACACTCGCCGCGCGCTTGGATCGATGTCGATCTTGGCGCGCTGCTGCGCAATGCGCGGCGGACGAGTGAGCAGGCGCAGCGGCCGCTGATCCTGATGGTGAAGGCGGATGCATACGGCATTGGCGCGGTGCCGGTCGCGCGCACGCTCGAGGTGCTCGATCCATATGCGTATGGCGTCGCCACGGTGGAGGAGGGCGCCGAGCTTCGCGCGGCGGGCATTCACCGCCCGATCATACTGTTCACACCCACGCGAGTGAGCGAACTCGGCAGCATCGCTGCGGCGAAGATCACGCCCGCGCTCAGCCGCACTGAGAGCATCCGCGCCTGGGTCGCGCTCGGTGGTGGCGACTGGCATCTCGCGATCGACACAGGCATGCACCGCTCTGGTGCGTCATGGGATGAGATCGACGCGCTCGCCGATTCGCTGCGTGCCTCGCCACCGGCGGGAGTGTTCACGCATTTCCATTCCGCCGAGCTCGATGATGGATCACTCGAGATTCAGGAGCAGCGCTTTCGCGAGGCACTCGGCCGGCTTCCCGAGCGGGACAAGCCACCGATCATCCACGCAGACAACAGCGCCGCGCTCATGCGCCGTACGCCGTCGCCGTGGGATGCGGTGCGTCCGGGCGTCTTTCTATATGGAGTGGGCAGTGGCGCCCATGCGGCCGTGCAGCCGGAGCAGGTGGCGCACCTTCGTGCGCGGGTCGTTGCGCTGCGCGACGTGAAGCCGGGTGAGACGGTGAGCTACGGTGCCACGTGGCGCGCCGAGGGTCTGCGCCGCGTGGCGACACTCGCCTGCGGCTACGCCGATGGGTATCGGCGCAGTCTGAGCAACACCGGTCGCGCGCTCATCGGCGGCCACGAGGTGCCTGTCGTCGGAGTGGTCACCATGGACATGACGATGATCGACGTGACCGACCTGCCCTGCGAGCTGGGCGACGTGGCAACCCTGCTCGGTACCGCCGGGTCCAAGACGTTGACGGCCGAGCAGGTGGCGTGGCTGGCGAATCTCTCCCCATACGAGTTGCTCACAGGTCTCAGGCAGCGCCTTCCGCGCCACTACTCCGGCGGCGCGCAGTGACGCGCCTGGCTCTCTCCCTGCGTGGAGCAGCGTCCTGACGCGTCGCGCGATCATCCTCGTGCTCGACGGCGTGGGCATTGGCGCCGCGCACGATGCGGCTGCCTATGGCGACCTCGGCTCAAACACGCTCGGCAACCTCGCGCGTGCAGTCGGCGGCCTGGACCTGCCGAACCTCGAGCGCGCAGGACTCGGGCGCATCGCGCCACTCGAAGGTGTTGCGGCCGTTACCGCGCCCACGGGCGCGTGGGGGCTGATGGAGCCGCGCTCCGCAGGCAAGGACAGCACCACCGGCCACTGGGAGATCGCGGGCGTTCAGATCGAGCGTGCGTTCCCCACCTATCCAGATGGCTTTCCGCAGGAGGTCGTCGACGAGTTCGCGCGTCGCACGGGTCGGCCGGTGATCGGCAATGTGGCGGGGAGCGGAACGGCGGTCCTTGACCAGTTCGGCACTGAGCATCTGAGGACGGGGGCGTGGATCGTCTACACCTCGGCCGATTCGGTCTTCCAGGTCGCGGCGCACGAAGGCGTGGTGCCGCTCGGCGAGCTCCACAACGCCTGCGCCACGGCTCGGGCGATGCTCGTCGTGCCGCACGATGCGTCGCGGGTGATCGCACGGCCGTTCGTGGGCAGTGAGGGCGCCTGGGTGCGCACGGCGAATCGTCGCGATTTCTCGATCGAGCCGCCCGCGGAGACGCTGCTCGACGCGCTCGCCGCTGCCGGGATCCCCCGCACGGGCGTGGGGAAGGTGGACGATCTCTTCGCTCGGCGCAGCCTCGAAGGCGGGCATACGAGCGGCAATGCGCAGGGCATCCAGCGGATCATCGACTGGATTCATCGCGGGCCCGATGGGTTGTTGTTCGTCAACCTAGTAGATTTCGACCAGTTGTATGGGCACCGGAACGACGTTCCGGGGTTCCATCAGGCGTTGCGCGCATTCGACACCGCGCTCCCCGACATCACTGCTGCGCTACGCGAGGACGATCTGCTCTTCATCACGGCCGACCACGGCAACGACCCGACGACCCCATCGACCGATCACGCGCGCGAGAACGTGCCGCTGATCGTGCTCGGGTCGCGTGTGCGTGCGCAGTCGCTCGGGAGCCGTTCGACCTTCTCCGATCTCGGTGCGACGATCGGGGAGTACCTTGGGGTCTCATTCCGCGGGCGCGGCACCTCGTTCCTGCAGGCGCTGACGTCGTGAGTCCTGCGCTGCTCGAACAGTGGCTGCCGTCGTTGCGCCAACATGCCGCTGACGTCCAGCAGCGCGCGTACGCCCCGTACTCGAACTTCCGCGTCGGTGCAGCGCTGCTCGCCGTCGATGGCACGATCATCACCGGCTGCAACGTCGAGAACGCGTCGTATCCGGCCGGCATCTGCGCCGAGCGCGTGGCGGTTGGCGCGGCGGTGGCTGCCGGTATCCGGACGTTCGCTGCGATCGCCGTCTGCACTGATGCACCCGCTCCAACGCCGCCCTGCGGCATCTGCCGGCAAGTGCTGGCTGAGTTCGGACTCGACCTGGCCGTGGTGTCGTTCAGCACCGCCGGCCAGCGACCTATGGTGCAGTGGACGCTCGCCGAGCTCCTGCCGCATCCTTTCATGCCCTCTTCGCTCCACTCATGATGACCAGGCGCCTGCTTCGCGCCCCGCTCCTGCTGGCGATCCCTCTCGCGTTCATCCTCGGGGCATGCTCCGAGGATCTCGAGACTGGCGGCGCCTGTCCGGCGCTCTGCCCGGGCCAGCAGCTCAATATCCGCGACACCGTGCTGTATCCCGCGATCGTGCTCGACACGACGCTCGGTGTCTATCCGTTCATCGGCTTTGAGTCGGCGCTGCTGCTCGCCTCACGCGGCGACACGCTCGATGTGCGCGGCGTGGTGCGCTTCGACACCCTCGTGCGCGGTTTCAAGCCGACGCCCGCGGACACGGTGCATGATGTGGTGAGCGTGGACTCCGCGACGCTCAACATCCGCATCGCGCGCACCAGTGTGCCACTGCCGCCGACGTTCTTCATCGAGATATACGACGTCGGCGACCTCACGCTGCCTGACATCGAGCCCACGACGCTGCTGCCGCATTTCGTCGGCACGCGCCGGTTGGGGAGCTTGCGGATCGACAGCGCCGGATTCTCCGATACCGCGCTCGTACGCATCCCCATCGACTCGGCGAAGTTGCGGGCCATCATCGGAGACCGCACGCGCGGGATGCGCATCGGACTCCAGTTGCGGAGCACACAGTCCGTCGAGATCCGCGTGTATCCCTCGGAGGACGTCGCCCGAGCGCCGCGACTGCGATACCGTGTCTCGCGGGATACGGCCGTTGCCGCAGCGAACCTCACGCCGTCGTCGAGCACGCCGACCACGCCCGAGTTCACCAACACCGACTTCAACGATTACGTGATCGTCGCTGCCGCGCCGAACCTCACGGCGCGCGGCACCTTCGCGGTCGGAGGCATGCCGGGGCTCAGGAGTTACCTGCGTTTCGACCTTCCGCGCTGGCTCACCGATTCGTCGGCGGTCCTGCGCGCGCGGCTCGAACTCGTGCAGCATCCCGTGCGTCTGCTCGACGACACGACGAAGGTCTCGATCATCCCGTATATGGTGCTCGCCGGTGAAGCCGTGACGGACCTGCGCCGCGCGGCGCTGCTCCTCGCGCCGCGGGGCGTCTTCGTGAACGACTCGATCAGGGTCGCGGCGGCCGATTCCGGCTCGCGATTCCTCGAGATCAATGGACTCGTCAGGCAGTGGCGCACGGTGAACGGAGTGCGCAACGTGCCGAGCGCGCTGGTGCTGCGGTCCACGGCGGAAGGCGTCTCCGGATTCGGCGCCCGCTTCTTCGGCCTCGGTGCCCCGGCAGCCGTCCGGCCCCGACTTCATATCAGCTATGTGCCATCCACCTCCCTCACGTTCGGGCAGCCATGATGATGCACCGCATCATGCTCCTTGGCGCCTGCATCGCAGCGCTCCCCGTTGCGCTTCGCGCGCAGGGCTCACTCGGCTCACAGGGATTCGGGTATCCCACGGGTCAGTTGAGTTCCGGCGCGCTGGCCACCGGCGGTGCGACGGCGGAGATCGATCCGTCCTCGTCCGTGAATCCGGCCGCGCTCGCATCGCCGTCGCGCTACGCCATCTACATGCAGTTCGAGCCGGAGTTCCGCCGCACGAGCGGCCGCGGCATCCAGGACCGGTCGACGACGATCCGTTTCCCGGGCTTTATGGCCACGGGCGGCTACCAGCGTGTCTCCGCCAGCCTCTCGTTCTCGACGCTGCTGGATCGCACCTGGTCCAACACGTACTCCGACAGCCAGCTCGTCGGCGGCCAGATGTACGAGTCGTCGCTGCGCGCGGCGAGTGCGGGCGCGATCAACGACACGCGCTTCGCCGTCTCGTATTACGTGAGCCCCAAGCTGCAGGTGGGACTCGGCATCCATTCCATCTCGGGTGAGAACCGCATCGAGTTCGGCCGTGCGTTCGCCGACAGCACGGGCCTCGGCAGCATCGGCCAGCAGTCGTCGCTCAACTACACGGGGCGTGCGATGTCGCTGGGTGCGATGACGCAACCGATCAAGGGTCTCGTCATCGCCGGCTCCGCGCGGTTCGGCGGCGAAATGCGCGCACTGCGGGACACTGCGGTGATCTCCACGGCCGACGTGCCCTCGCGCTACGGGATCGGCGTCACCTGGTTCGGCATCCCCAACACGACACTCGGGGCGCGCTATGAGCGCACGTCGTGGAGCGACATGCAGCGCCTCGGCAGCGACTCGCTCTCCGTGTTCGACGCGACGGAGCTCGGCCTCGGTCTCGATGTCGCTGGGCCGCGCCTGTTCGGGGCGGCGTCCATCGTGCGGCTCGGCGTGCGGGACCGCACGCTGCCGTTCGGCGTGGATGGCAACCGGGTCTCGGAGCGTTCGATCAGCGGTGGCGTCGGCATCCCGCTCGCCCGCGGGCGCGCACAGCTGGACCTCACGCTGCAGCGCGCATTTCGCGAAGCCGCGGGGCTGAATGAGCGCAGCTGGTTCGTCGGCATCGGCCTTGGCATCCGCCCCTAGGTCGGTGCCGCCTAGGTCGGTGCCGCTGGTGCTCGTGGCAGACGATGTGGAAGCGAACATCGAGCTGCTGCGCGACCAGCTCGCCTCGCTCGGCTGCGAAATCATCGAGGCACCTGATGGACCGACCGCGCTCGCGCTCTGTGCGACGGCGCGCCCCGATCTCGCCATCCTCGATGTGTCGATGCCGGCCGGCGACCTCGGCGTCGACGCGCGCGAGACGGGCTTCGAGGTTTGCCGACGTCTCAAGCGCGATCCGCGCACGGCGCGCATCCCGGTCATCTTCGTCTCGGCGCTGAACGACGCAGCCGACCGGCTCAAGGCGATCGAGGCCGGTGGCGACGACTTCCTGCTCAAGCCGCACAACCGCCATGTGCTCGGCGCGCGCGTGCGCAGCCTCCTCAAGCTCAAGGGCGCGACCGATGCGCTCGAGCAGAGCCTCAAGCGCCTGCGTGCGCTACAGAAGGCGCGTGATGACCTGATGCGCATGATCGTACATGATCTCAAGACACCGCTCACGTCGATGCTCGCGACGCTCGAAATGATCCGCGACGGTGACTTCGGCGCAATCGATGAGCGGCCCGCGCGCGCTCTCTCGGATGTGGAAGGAAAGGCCGAGGATCTGCTGGGACTCATCGAGGACCTGCTCGATGTGTCGCGCGTGGAGGAGCAGTCGCTGGCGCTGCAGCCCGAACGGATCGCACCAGCCGCGCTGCTCGCCGAAGTGCTGCATGACTGGGGACTCCGGTTCCGGCAGGAGCAGACGACGGCGACCGCCGATGCTGCCGACGACGCGCCGGTGTTCCGCGCGGACAAGACGCTGCTCAAGCGCGTCTTCTCGAACCTTGTGCAGAACGCCGTGACGCATTCCCCGGTGCCGGTGACGCTCGTGCTCGGTGCGCGCCGCGATCCCGCGGGCATCGTGCTCACGCTCAACGACAACGGCCCGGGCATCCCCGAGGAATACCACGACCTGATCTTCCAGAAATTCGAGCAGGTGCAGGCGCCCAACGCGCCGCGCGTGCGGAGTTCGGGGCTCGGGCTCGCGTTCTGCCGCGTGGCGGTGGAATCGCATGGCGGACGCATCTGGGTGCGGAGCCGCGAAGGGGAAGGGAGCACGTTCTTCATCCAACTGCCGCTGGAGCCGGTGCAGCGGACGGAGCGCTATCTTCCCATGGTCGTTGCCGTGCCGGAGCGCCCGTCGAGCGATCAAGGCCGTCCATGAGTTCAGTCACCTCAGTGCGTTCAGTCACCACAGTCGCATCAGCCACCACCAACGTGCCAGATCCCACCGTCTACATCGAGACCTACGGCTGCCAGATGAACGTCAGCGATTCCGAGCTGATGTACGGCAAGCTGCAGGCCGAGGGATATGTGATCGTGGATTCCGCGAAGGGCGCGGACGTGGTGCTGGTGAACACCTGCGCGATCCGTGAGAACGCCGAGCAGCGCGTCATCGGGCGGCTGGGTGAGCTGCGTCGCGAGCTGAAGCCGGGCGCCGTGCTCGGTGTCACGGGATGCATGGCGCAGCGACTCGGCAAGCGGCTCCTCGAGACCGACACACGCGTGCAGATCGTCGTCGGTCCGGACTCGTATCGCATGCTGCCCTCGCTGATCGACGGCGCGCGCCACGGCGAGCGCTTCTCGGCGACGGACTTCGATCTCGAGGAGCACTACGAGGATTTCTCCGCGCGCCGCTTCGAAGGCGTGAAGGCGTGGATCCCCGTGCAGCGCGGCTGCGATTACCGGTGCACCTATTGCATCGTGCCGACGACGCGCGGTCCCGAGCGGAGCCGAAAGCTCGCGGACGTGGTGCGCGAGACGGGCGAGGTCGTTGCGGCAGGCATCACCGAAGTCGTGCTGCTCGGGCAGACCGTCAACTCGTACCACGACGGCACGCACGACTTCGCCGACCTGCTGCGTGCGGTCGGTGCGGTGGACGGCATTCGCCGCGTGCGCTACACGAGCCCGCATCCCACCGATTTCTCCGATCGCGTGATCGCCGCGATGGCCGAGACGCCTACGGTGTGCGAGCATGTGCACCTGCCGATGCAGAGCGGGTCCACGAGCATGCTCAAGCGCATGCTGCGGCGCTACTCACGCGAGGAGTACCTCGACTGTGTCGCGCGTCTGCGCACGGCGATGCCGAACCTTGGCCTTACCACGGACATCATCGTCGGCTTCCCCGGCGAGACGGACGAGGAGTTCGAGGACACGCTCTCGCTCTGCCGCGAAGTGCGGTTCGACGACGCATTCACCTTCAAGTTCTCCGCGCGCGAAGGCACGCCGGCCACGCGCATGCCCGCCGAGTGGATGATCCCGCAGGATCTGATGGACGCGCGGTACAACGCCCTCGTCGCGACGGTGCGCGGCATCTCGCGCGAACGGAACATGGGGCGGCTCGGGCAGCGGATGGAGGTGCTCGTCGAGAAGGAAGCGCGGAAGGGCGCGGAGATGTTCCAGGCGCGCTCGCGCGACTTCAAGACGGTCCTGGTGCACGGGACGCCGGGGATGATCGGGACGTATCTGACGGTGGAACTCACGGGCACGACGGGCGCGACGTTCACGGGGACTCCGGTCGCGGAACGGCAGGCGCTGCCGATGGCGGGGTAGCTCCACCGCGGCGCATCGCGCCGTCGCGCGTGTTTCAGATGACGCGTGGTGAACACCGCGGCGCCTGATTCGGCGACATGCCCTTGCTCCTCCGCGGCGCGCTGGCCTGGGTCGCGGGATCCGCCCTCGGTCTCTCTGGTGTCTCGGTCGGAGCGCTCTCACTGGTCGGCGCCGGCGTCGCGCTGTCACTCATGCTCCGCGGCAGAGAGCGCGGCGTAGTGCCTGCCGCACTCGCCCTCATCCTGGTCACGGGCGCGCAGCTCGGCGCCGATCTCGGGCGCGCCGACCGCCGGTGTCTCGCCGCGGCCGCTCGTGCGACATCGTGGGAAGCGCGACTGCTCGCACCCGCCGCTCCCGGCAGCTTCGTGCGGGCGTCGTTGCTGCATGGGGAGGGCGGCTGCGTCGTGCATGCGGCGATCGCCGTGCGCAGCGGCTCGGCGGAGTACGGCAGCCGCGTCACCATCATGCGCGCGGAGCCCAGCGTCGGAGAGCGTGGCCTGCTGCTGCGCGAGGCGCGACTGGTGCGCCGCGAGGGTCCAGGCCCCCTCGGACAGTGGCGCAATCGCGTCGCGCGCACGCTCGATGCGCGATTCGGCGACGATGCCGGCATCGTGCGCGCGCTGCTCATCGCCGACAGCCGTGGCCTCTCGCCGGAGCTGCGGGAGAGGTATGCCGACGCAGGACTTGTGCACATCCTGTCGATCTCCGGGCTCCACGTGGCGATCGTCGGCGGCGCGCTGCTGCTGCTCTTCCAGAGTCTTCGACTGCCGATGAACGCCGCGGGCTTCGCAGCCGTTGGCACCACCGTGCTCTACGTGCTTGCGATCGGCGCGCCTCCGCCGGCTGCGCGCAGCGTCACGCTGTTCGCCGCGGTGACGATGAGCCGCGCCCTGCAGCGGCCCGTCTCGCCGTGGGGAAGCTTCTCGCTCGGCGCGCTGATCCCGCTCTTCGAACCGCGCACGGTGCTCGACCTCGGCTGGCAACTCTCCGTCGCAGGCTACGCGGCGATCATCGTCGCGGGGCGCATCGGCCGCCGGCGGCTGCCGGAGAAGTGGCGCGGATGGCGGGCGACGCTCGTGCGTGACCTCGTCGCGAGCACCCTCACGACACTCGTCACGGCGCCGCTTGTTGCATGGCACTTCGGACGGCTGAGTCTCATCTCGCCGCTCAGCAATCTCGCGGCAGGACCCAT
>JANOTV010000115.1:0-11887 GCA_031416495.1 Gemmatimonadota bacterium | reverse complement strand
GGCTCGGCCAGTGGACGCGCATCGTGCTCGAGACCGAGGTCGCGGTGATCGCGATGGCACCGGTCGGCACGCCGGTGACGCTCGTGGCTGCGCCGCGCGATATCCCGCTCGGCTTCGTGCGGCGCACGCTCGATCGCTGTTCGGCGACGGCGCGCCACTGGCTGGCCGCCTGGGAGGCGCCATGAGCGCTTACGGGAACCTCATCGCGGCCATCACGCGCCATCGCGGCATCAACGCCTGCATGATCGTGTCCGAGGCCGACGGGCTCGTGGTCGAGAGCACGGCGCACATCGGCGTGAACACGGCGGCGTTCGCCGCGCTCACGGCATCGCTCTACCGGAAGGCCGGGCGCGCCACGGATGCGGCAGGCTTCGGCGCCGTGAAGTTCTTCGAGCTCGAGGCGGAGAACGGCCGTGTGCTCGCGGCGGGACGCAACGAGCTCGTGGTGGTGGCGGTCGTGGACCAGCGCGTGAACCTCGGCCTGCTGCGCATGGAGATGCTGCGCGCGGGGGAGGGGCTCTGATGCACATCAACGGGAGCATCGACTGGGCGGAGGCGCCGCTCGCGCGGTTCGTCGACGACGCGCGCCTGCAGCTTGCGATCCTCATGTATCCGTCGGGGCAGGTGCTCGCGCAGTCGGGGTTCAAGCGCTCGATCGACGTGCAGACGGCGTGCGCACTGTCGTCGGCGATCAACGCCTCATCGGCGCACCTCGGACAGATGGTGGACGGGGCACCGTTCCGCGGGTTGCACTATGCCGGCAGCCAGCGCCAGCTCTACCTCGGGGAGATCGTCGCGCAGGGAGGTCCGTTCGTCCTGCTGGCCGTGTTCGATTCCGAGAGTTCTCTCGGTATAGTGCAGCTGTACGTGGAGGAGTTCCGCCGGCGCGTCGCCACGGCGGCGCCGGCGCCGGTGGACGCCGAGCCCGCACTGGCGCAGGACTTCGAGCGCGACCTCAACCGCAACCTTGCTCAGCTCTTCGGGAGGGCGGGATGAACATGAACAGTCCGCGCCGCGTCAGTCACCGTCCACCGGCCATGCCGTGAGCCTCGTCAACTACGCTACGCGCGAGATCACCTGCAAGATCGTCTACTACGGGCCGGGACGGTCCGGGAAGACGACGAACCTCCATTACATTTATGGACAGGTTCCGGGTGACCGCAGGGGGCAGATGGTCTCGCTGGCCACGCAGACGGACCGGACGCTCTTCTTCGACTTCCTGCCCATTGACCTCGGTACCATCTCGGGGTTCACCACGCGCTTCCAGCTCTACACGGTGCCGGGTCAGGTCTACTACCAGACGACGCGCAAGCTCGTGCTGCAGGGTGCCGACGGCGTGGTGTTCGTGGCCGACTCCCAGGCGAGGCAGCTCGGGGAGAACATCGAGTCGATGCAGGACCTGCACCAGAATCTCGCCGAGCAAGGGGTGGATGTGCGCACGATGCCGCTGGTGGTGCAGTACAACAAGCAGGACCTTCCCGCCGACCTCACCACGCCGGTGCCGGATCTCGAGGAGGCGCTGAATTTCCGCAATGTGCCGTCGTTCTCTGCCGACGCCCTGCATGGCCCCGGCGTGTTCGAGACGCTGCGCGGCATCTCCGAGATCGTGCTGCGCAAGCTGAGCACCGGGCAGGGCGAAGACTGAGATGCGTCTCGACCCGCGGCTGACCTTCGAGCGACTGGTGGTGGGGGCGGGCAATCGCCTTGCCGCCGCCGCGGCGCGCGCGGTCGCGGAGTCGCCGGGCACGACGTACAACCCGCTCTTCGTCTACGGCGGCTCGGGACTCGGCAAGACGCACATCCTGACGGCGACGGCGCACCGGCTGCTCACGTTGCAGCCCGAAGCGGAGGTGCTCGCGCTCACGCTTGACGAGTTCTCCGAGCAGTGGCATGCCGCGGTGTCGGCCGGCGAGACGCAGACGCTCGGTGGGCGACTCGGACGCGCCGACCTGCTCCTCATCGACGACATCCAGTTCCTCACGGGCCGCCGCGAGATGCAGGCCGAGTTGCTACGTCTCTTCAGCGCGATGCAGGACGACGGCCGCCAGATCGTCTGCACGAGCGACCGTCCGCCCTCCGAGATCGGCGACGTGGACGAGCGGCTGATCCGCCGTCTCGTCGGTGGACTCGTGGTGGACGTCGACATCCCCGAGTACGAAGCGCGCGTGGCGATCCTGCGCGCGGCCTGCCGGGAGCGCGGCCTCGAAGTGCCGGACGATGCGCTCGAAGCGCTCGCCAATCGCGGCCTCGTCAACGTGCGTGAACTGCAGGGCGCGCTCAATGCGTGGGTCGCGCGCGAGGCGATGGGTGGCAGGACCGCGACGCCGCTCACGCCGCTGCCCGGTGACATCAGCGCGCCGCGCCAGTCGTCCGAGTTCCTGAGTTTTCTTGCCGACGTAGCCTCGGTGGTGCAGCTGCACATGGAGTCGTGGCAGGTGCGGCTGCGCGACGTGATCGCGTACTGGAGCGGCGAGGGCTACCGCACGGCGGTGCTCGAGCGCGCGCTGCAGCTACCGCAGGATCCCGACGTCGCGAAGCTCGTGGCGATGTACGTCGATGCCGTCGAGCATCTGCGCGCGCTCGAGGAAGAGGCGACGAAGGTGGATCGCGCGCTGGGCGGGCATGAGCTGTTCCGCGATCCGGAGCGACTGGCCGAGGCGGAGGAGTTCGTCGAGCGCGCGCTCGCGGGCGAGATGGCGCCGGGCGGACCGAACCCGTCGTTCACCCGCGAGGGCTTCGACGAGGGCGTGGCCAACCAGCTCGCGCTGCATGCGGCCGACACCGTCGCGGCATCGCCGGGCACGCGCTACAATCCGCTCTTCGTCACCGGCTCGAGCGGCGTCGGCAAGACGCACCTCGTGCACGCGATCGGCAACGTCATCAGCGCGCGACCGGAGCACACCGTCGTCGCCTGCGTGCATGCGCAGACGCTTGTGGACGACCTCATCCGCGCGATCGAGGAAGGGCAGGTGGATCGCTGGCGCGCGCGGTATCGCGCGGCGGGCGCGCTCATCGTCGACGACGTGCAGTTCCTCTCCGGGAAGGAACGCACACAGGACGAGTTCTTCTTCGTGTTCAACACGCTCGTGGAATCGGGCTGCCAGATCGTGTTGTCGAGCGACCGGCCACCGTCGGAGATCCCGGAGCTCGCCGCGCGGCTCCGTTCGCGGTTCGAGGGCGGCCTCATGGTGGAGATCCAGCCGCCCGACCGTCTGCTGCGCGAGAAGCTGTCGCGGAGGTTCCTCACGACACTCGGACGGTCGTTCACGCCGGAGCTCATCGACGTGCTGAGCGCGCCGCCGGTGCAGAGCGTGCGCGAGCTGATCGGCATCGTGAACCGCCTCGCCGCAGTCGCCGACGTGCGCGGCGTGGACCTCGATGCGGCGCTCGCGCGCGAGGAACTCGGCCTCGACGATGGCGCCGTCGGCACGATGGCGCCGCCCGCGTCGAGCGAGGTCACCGGCGACCG
Source organism: Gemmatimonadota bacterium (assembly GCA_031416495.1). Classification (GTDB taxonomy): domain Bacteria; phylum Gemmatimonadota; class Gemmatimonadetes; order Gemmatimonadales; family Gemmatimonadaceae; genus Pseudogemmatithrix. The sequence continues at coordinate 8,418 of JANOTV010000115.1, read as the reverse complement.
CACCTTCCTTGACCGCGAACGCGTGGTGTGGGAATGGCCGGAGATCAGCGGGCGCATGGTCGAGGAGCTCCGCTAGGTGGCGATCCGCGGCTCACTCGGGGAAGCGTCGCTTCCCGACGTCCTGCAGCTCCTCGCGATGGGCAGGAAGAGCGGCTGCCTGTCGGTCACGCATCGCAGCAACTTCGGCTCGATCTTCTTCGACAAGGGGAAGATCAGCTACGCGTCCATCGTGAACCGTCGCGACCGCATCGGCGACATCCTCGTGAAGAGCGGCCTGCTCTCGCAGCAGGCGCTCGACGAGACGATCGCGACGCAGGACCGTTCGCGCGGCAAGCGCCTCGGCGAGCTGCTCGTGGAGCGCGATCTCATCACGCGCGAGAACCTGCATGCGCAGATCCGCATCCAGATCGAGGAAGCCGTGTACTTCCTCTTCACGTGGGCGGAGGGGACGTTCAACTTCGAGGCCGACATCCGGCCGGAGGAGCAGGACTTTCTGGTCTCCATCCGGACGGAGGTGCTGCTGCTCGAGGGCGCGCGCCGCGTGGACGAGTGGAGCCTCATCGAGAAGAAGGTCCCGAGCTTCGATCTCGTGTTCGAGCTCGACCGCCGCCGCCTCGCGGAGAATGGCGCTCTCCTCACCACCGAGCAGCAGGTGCTGCTGCCGCTCATCGATGGGCGTCGCGATGTCGTCGCCCTCGTCGAGGAATCCGGCCTCGTGGAGTTCGACGTGGGCAAGGCGCTCTTCGGCCTCGCGACCGCGGGCTTCCTGCATCGCGTCGGCAAGACGAAGGCACCCGAACAGGTCGCGACCGATGTGCGCGTGGAAGAGCACCGCAACCTTGGCGTCGCGTTCTACAAGACGGGGATGCTCGACGAGGCGGTGCGCGAGTTCCGCCGCGTGGCCGAGATCCGCCCGGACGACACCGGCGCGCGCTTCCATCTCGGCCTCGCGCACCTGCGCCTGAGCAAGTGGGCGGAGGCGCTCACGCACTTCGAGGCCGGCTCGCGGCAGCGCGGCGCGAAGGCGGCGGTCTTCCACAACCTCGCGCTCGCGCTCGAGCGGCTCGGGCGCACCGACGAGGCACGCGATGCGCTCGAGGAGGCGCTGCTGCGCGGCGGGGAGGAAGAACCGCGGACGCACCTCTCGCTCGGCGTGCTCGCGCTCCGCGCGGGGAAGTTCGAGGTCGCCGATTCGCACTTCATGCGCGCGCGTCCGCACTTCGGCGCCAAGCCGCCGAGTGCCGTCTGGTTCCATTCGGCAGCGCTCGCCGCAGGACTCTCGGGCCAGCTCGGGAAGGCCGTGCGGCTGCTCTCCGAGGGCGTCGCGCTGCACCCGCATGCCGCGGCGCTGCGCAACAACCTCGCCGTCGCGCTCGGCGCGGTGGGGCGCGCGGACGAGGCGCTCACACAGCTGGAGCGCGGACTCGTGGAGGATCCCGGTCTCGCATCGCTGCACCGCAACCGCGGCGACCTGCTGCTCGCGGAAGGGCGCGACGGGCATGCGCTCGACGAGTATCTGCGTGCGGTGAAGCTGCATGAGTCGCTCGGCCCGGAGATCTGGACGCGCATCGGGACGCTGCGTGCGGCGCTGGGAGCGCGCGCGGAGGCGGCGGCCGCGTTCGAGCACGCGATCGCGATCGATCCCTCGCACGAGGAGGCGCGGGCGCGCCTGGCATCAGCGCGTGAAGGCAAGTGAGCGATGAGCCGACGGACGAGCCGGGCTTCCGCGCGCTGACGGAAAAGATCGCGCACGAGCGCGGCTTCGGGTGCCCGAGCTACAAGGACAGCTGCCTGCGCCGGCGCATCGCGGTGCGCATGCGCGCCTGTGCGGCGACGGACTTCCGCGCATACTCGGCGCGTCTCGATCGCGATCCCGAGGAGTGGGAGCGACTGCTCGATGCGCTCACGATCAACGTCACGAAGCTCTTTCGCGATGCCGAAGTGTGGGAAACGGTCGCCAATCGCGTGATCCCGGCGCTCTGGGAGCTCAACGCGCCGAGGATCGATGTGTGGAGCGCGGGGTGCGCATCAGGCGAGGAACTCTACACGCTGGCGGCGCTCTTTCACCGGCACGCTGAGCGATCGGCGGGGCTCCGGAGAATCGATCGGGTGCACATCCTCGGCAGCGACATTGATCGTGCGTCGATCGCACGGGCGCGGCGCGGCGTCTATGCGGAGGAGTCCTTCAGCGAGGTGCCGCCGGCGATCCGCGCGCGCTACTTCTCGCCGGACGCGCCGTACGCTGTCGCGCCCGAGCTCAAGGCGCTCGTGCAGGTGGAGCGCCGGGACCTCCTCTCCGAGCCCGCACCGCAGAGCGGCTTGCAGCTGATCACCTGCCGCAACGCGATCATCTACTTCGACCGGAAGAGTCAGGAGCCGCTGCTCCGTCGCTTTCATGAGGCGCTCGCGCCGGACGGATTCCTCGTGCTCGGCAAGGTGGAGACCCTGCTCGGCGCGCTCCGCTCGCTCTTCGAGCCGGTGGATGCGCGGGCGCGGATCTTCCGTCGTGTGACGACGCCATGACCGATCATCACGTGCGCATCGCGCATCACGCCGTGGCCTGCTGGGACGGCCGCCTGGTCAGCATCGGCCTCGGGTCGTGCGTCGCCATCGCGCTGCACGATGCTTCACGCCGCATCGCGGGGCTCGCGCATGTGCTGCTGCCCGATCCCTCCATCGCGCGCGACGGCTCCAACCCCGCGCGCTTCGCGAGCACAGCGGTGCCGCTGTTGCTGATGGAGATGCGCGCCGTCGGCGCGCGCGGACCGTTCGTGGCGAAGCTCGCCGGGGGTGCGGCACTCTTCGGCAACCTGCTCGGCACCGGTGGCGCGCAGATGGGCGCGCGGAACGTCGCGGCGGCGCGCGCGGCGCTTGCTGCCGTCGGCATCCCGGTCGTCGCCGAGGACACCGGTGGGTCGAATGGACGCAGCGTCAGCCTCGACGTCTCGAGTGGGTCGTTCACCGTGCGATCTGTGCGCGGAGATGCGAATGTCCTCTGAGCGGCGCGATCGCACCGTGCTCGTGGTGGATGACAGCGAGCTGCTCGGCAAGGTGCTGCGCGAGGTCATCGACGGCATCAGCGGGTTCCGTGTGATCGCCGTCGCGGCGAGCGGGGCCGAAGCGCTCGCACTCGTGCACCGGCTCGATCCCGACATCGTGACGATGGACATCGAGATGCCGGGCATCGATGGACTCGCCGCACTCGGGTACATCATGAGCGAGGCCGCACGGCCAGTCGTGATGGTGAGCGGCGCGACCACGCGCGGTTCGGTGGATCTCACGCTGCGCGCCCTCGAACTCGGCGCGCTCGATTTCGTGCGCAAGCCGCAGGGCAACACGGTCGAGGCATGGGCGCTGGTGAGCACGCGCCTCGAGGAGGCGCTGCGCGCCGCGGCAGAGATGAACGTCGGCTGCGTGCCGATGCTCGCGCGCCCGCGCGTGCGCACACCGGCATCGGTCGATGGCGCGCGAGTGCGTCCGCGCCTTGACTCGGCCGTGGCGATCGCGAGTTCCACGGGCGGTCCGCGCGCACTCGCCGAGGTGATCCCGGCGCTTGGCGCGGCCGAGCACACGGCGGTGTTCATCGTGCAGCACATGCCGCCCGGATTCACGACCGGTCTCGCGCGACGGCTCGACCATCTCTCCGCGCTCGCTGTGAGCGAAGCGGTGGAGGGCGATCGCGTCGAGGCGGGCCGGGCGTACCTCGCTCCCGGCGGCCGTCACATGCGGGTCGTGGGCAATGCGTCGGACGCGGTCATCGCACTCTCGGACGGCCCGACCGTGCACGGGGTGCGGCCCTCCGCCGATCCGATGTTCGAGTCGGTCGCCCAGGTGTTCGGCGCGCGCGCGGTGGGTGTGGTGCTGACGGGCATGGGCCGCGACGGCACCGCCGGCCTGCGTGCGATCCGGACGGCGGGTGGCGCGAGCGTGGTGCAGGACCGCGCGACGTCGATCATCTACGGCATGCCGCAGCAAGCCCTGCTGGAAGCGGGCGCCGACCGCGAATCGCCGCTCGACCAGATCGGCCCGACGGTCCGCGAGTTCATCGCCGCACGACGGCAGGCGCGCGCATGACGCGGGAACGTGTGCTGATCGCGCGCGTGGGACGCGAATACTTCGGCCTGCCGCTGGGCGGCGTGCTCGAGGCGCTGGATGGCGTCGAGGTCACGCAGTTGCCGCTCACCCCGAACGGCGTGCTCGGCCAGTGCACGCATCGCGGCGAACTGTTGCCGGTGCTCGATCCGCTGCACGCGTTGGGTGCGGCGCTGGACCAGGCGCCCACGACGCTCCTCGTCATCGTCGCCGAGCAGCCATTCGCGCTCGCGGTGGATGACGTGACCGACATGACGACCGTGAATGACGACGCACGGCGCGCATTGCCGGCAGGCACCGATCGCGCCGGGGTGCTCACCGGGCTGTTCGCCGTCGACGGGCTGCTGGTCGGTGCCGTGGACATGGATGTCCTCGCCTCGACCGCTGGATCACTTCTGACACCGGGCACGCGATGAGCCAGCTCGTCACATTCCAGGTCGCCGACGAGCTCTTCGCGGTGGACATCTTCGCGGTCGAGCGTGTACTGCGCTTCGAACTCCCGCGGATGCTTCCGAACAGCGCGCCGTGGCTGCGCGGTGTGATCGACCAGGGCGGCCGCACGGTTCCCGTGGTGGACCTGCGCGAGCGGCTCTCGCTCGCGGGCGCGGAGGCCGGGGAGCGCGCACGGATTCTCGTCATGACCATCGGCGAGACGCTCGTGGGCATGACGGTCGATGCGGTGCACGAAGTCATCACGGTGGCGGAGACGTCGATGGAGGCCCCACCGGCCATCTATCGCGGGCTCGCCCGGGAATACCTGCAGGGCGTGGCACGACACGGGGGCAAGCTCTTCATCGTCCTCGACGCCACGCGACTGCTCACATCAACGGAACGGATCGAGATGGAGCGCACCATGCGCACGGAGGCATAGATGGCAGACGAGACACTGGCCGCGTACCGGGCGCAGTTCGCGGCGATCGACAAGCGGCTCGACGAAGGCATCGACCAGCACGCCGAACGCGCCAAGGTGAAGGCGGGGATCGTCGCGCTCTTCAGGTCGGTCGAGGCGCGGATCACCGAACTCACGGCGCTCAAGGACGAGATCAAGACGCTCGTCGACAAGTGGAAGGCGCTGCAGGTCCTCGACGGGAGCTCCGCGCCGGAGTTCGCCGCCGAGAAACCGGTGGTGCATGCCGATCATATCGGCGCGTCGACGTTCATCGAGAAGGGATGGAGCCGTCTCTCCCTCGGTGATCACGAGGGCGCCGAGCAGGCGCTGCTCAAGGCGCTCGAGCTCTCACCGGGCGATCCGCAGAGCCATGCGCTGCTCGGCTGGGCGCAGATGCTGCAGCAGAAGTACGACGAGGCGCTGATGAGCTTCCAGAAGGTGCTCATGAAGGAGCCGGCGAACTCGCTGGCGCGCATCAACGTCGGATACATCTGCCTCAAGAAGAAGATCTTCGGCGAGGCGATCGAACATCTCTCGAAGGCGATCAGGCTCGACAATGATCGCAAGGCCGTGCTCTACGCACATTTCTACCTCGGACTGGTGTATCTCGAACGGGAGATGTACGAGGATGCGCAGACGTTCTTCCACAAGACGCTTGCGCTGGGCCCGAATCTCATCGAAGCGTACTACGAACTCGGGCGCGCGCATTGGTTCAACGATGAGCAGGACGCGGCGCGCCAGGTATGGCAGCAGGGTTTCGCGACCAACAAGTTCAATCCGTGGGGCAAACGGTGTGCGGAGATGCTGAAGACGGTGGAGGCGGGAGGGGAGCCGTCGCGCACGGTCTGAGGCGATGCATGCGTAGGGTCGCGGTGCTCGTGGCAGCGGTGGTGACGCTGGGGGGCATCGCGCCTCGTGCAGCGACGCTGGCAGCGCAGGAGAGTGGCGGCGCGGCGCAGGAACCGCTCCCGCCCGACGCGCAGCGCTACGATGCGGGCCGCTTCACGTTCATCGCGTATCCCTCCGAAGCGCGGCTCGCGCGCTCACTGCTCGCCGAGGCGCAACGCCGGGACACGTTCCCGGGGTTGCCGCGCCTGCAGTCGCCGGTGGTGGTCGTGCTCGCGTCCGGCGATGCGATGTTCCGTCAGCTGATCGGGAGCTCGGTGCCCGAGTGGGGAGCGGCGGTCGCCTTTCCGGCACTGCAGCGCATCGTGATGCAGGGCCGCGACGCGGGCGCGGATGCCGGCGACCCGCGCGTCACGCTGCGTCATGAGCTCGCGCACCTCGCGTTGCATGAGGTCCTCGGCCCGCGCGTGCCTACCTGGTTTGATGAGGGGTACGCCTCCTTCGCCGCGGGGGAGTGGGGGCGCGATGAAGTGCTCGTCACGAGCCTCGGGCTCGTCTGGCGTGGACTGCCGACACTCGCGGGCCTCGACTCGGGATTCATGGGCGGGTCCGAACGTGCCCAGCGCGCGTACGCACTTGCTCATCGTGCCGTCGCCGAGTTGGCAGCGCTGGATGAGGAACGTGGCCTGACGCTGTTGATGGGGTACTGGCAGACGCAGGGCTCGTTCGAGCGAGCGCTCCGGAGTGCGTACGGGATGTCGAGCGCCGACTTCGAGAAGCATTGGTGGTCGAAGGTCCGGCGCCAGTTCGGCGCGCTCGCCCTCGGGGCAGACCTGTCGGTGCTCTCGCTGTTCCTCGTGGTGCTGCTGGGACCGCTCTGGTGGCAGCGCCGACAACGGCAACGGCTCCGGCTCGAGCGCATGCGCGAGGCAGACGCGGCGGTGGACATGAGGGAGCGGGAGTCGGCGCTCACGGCATTGCTGGGTGAAGTGGTCCCCGACCCCTCGGATGACGATCACATTAAGGGTTCGTGAATGTGCCTCCTCTCGATTGACACCTTCTATAGTGGGGTCTAAACTCCTTTCCTATGAACAGAACGGCTACGGTAGCTGGAAGGGTGACATCACGTCCGGGCCTCTGGTGGGCCTTGGCGGCCGCGTGTCTTGTCCTCGGGTACGCGGACCTCTGGCGGGGCGGAGTGACCATCGCGCCGATACTCCTGGTCATCGGATATTGCGTGCTGATCCCGATCGCCATCCTGAAGTGAAGGCTGTTCCGCAGTAAGCATGTGCACGTGCAGGGGCAGGGCGAGGGCGAATAGCTCAGTTGGTTAGAGCACCTGCCTTACACGCAGGGTGTCGGGGGTTCGAGTCCCTCTTCGCCCATTCGCAATCCGCAGGACCATATCCGGGGAGCCCGGGGTACTCAGTTCAACGACTTTGAGGAGATGACAGTGAAGGCTCGGCACCATGCCCGCTCCATTGCCACGCTCGCGGCGTTCGCAGCCGTGTCCGGATTCGTTTCCGTGGGCGCGCAGCCGCCGCGCGCACAGCCTGGGCCCAATACGCCCCGGCTGGTCGTCCAGGTCTTCGGTTCTGCCGACAAGTCGGCGGGTCCGGTCGCTTCCGATGCCCTCCGTGAGCGCCTCTCCCGTGCCATCCCCCCGCGTCTTCTCTGGGTGTTCCCCAAGGAGGAGGTCGTCGGGTTCCTCGAACAGTCCGGTTACTCGCCCAGCGAGCAGCTCGCTCGTGCGGACGAGGCGGCGCTCGCGAAGATGCTTCGCGCCGACGAGTACCTCCGCGGCAACGTGACCAAGAACGGCGACGTCTTCCGTGTCGAGGCGACGCTCGTGCTGGCGCGAGACGCGTCGCTCACGCAGCCGCTGCCCGCTTCGGAAGACCGTCGTGTGGACCGTGCGGCACAGGGACTCGTGCCCGCGATCCAGGAGGCCCGGAGGCAGCTCGAACATGAGAAGCGCTGCATGGACCTCGCGCGCAGCGACAAGCTCGATGAAGCGACCGCCGCGGCCGACGCCGGCATCAGGGCGTATCCGAACGCGACGCTCGTGCGCTACTGCAAGCTGAACGTGCTCGTGCGTCGCAAGGCGCCGGACACCGCAGTGGTCGCGATGGCCAATGAGATCCTCGTGATCGACCCGAACAGCAAGGTGGCCCTCGCCATCGCGGCCGATGCACAGCAGGCCGCCGGCAACGTTGAAGAGGCCAACACCCTCCTCGTCCGCCTGCTGGCCACCGACCCGACCAACGCGTCGCTCGCGACGCGCGTCGTGGATGCGCTCGCGGCGAGCGGCAAGTACGACGTGGCGAAGGAGTTCGTGATGAAGGCGGTGAACGACAACCCGGGCGACCTCGGGCTGATCCGCCTCCAGTTCCTCATCCTGGCGTCGTCGGGCGACTTCAAGCCGGCGATCAAGACGGGCGAGGAGATGGTGCAGATGGACACAGCGCTTGCCAATGCGGCGTTCTTCAACCGCATGGCCGCGCTCTACTCGGCCGACAGCCAGCCGCAGAAGTCCGCCGAGGCCGCGGCCCGTGGCACGCAGAAGTTCCCGAACGACGCGTCGCTCTGGC
>JANOTV010000114.1:0-12264 GCA_031416495.1 Gemmatimonadota bacterium | reverse complement strand
GGCACGCGCTGCAGGTAGCCAGCGTCGCCGAGTGGCTCGAGGCCGATCGCGCGCATGCGGTCCGCGATGATGCGCGCGGCACTCATGGCGGCCTCGGTGCCGGTGTAGCGGCCCTCGAGCGAATCATGCGCGAGCACCGAGAGCAGCTGCTGCGCCATGATGGGCGTCGTAGGGCCCGGCCTGCGCGTGGCGGGCTCATTGGTGGCCGCGGCACAACCGAGCGCCGAAGCAAGGAGAGCGGCGCGGGCGACGCGGGGCAGCGTGCGGCAGATCATCGGCAATCCGGAGAGTGGGTATTGTCATAAGGTTAGAGGTGAGAAGCGGAAGGTGTGAGGGGTGACCTCCCACCTCACACCTCCCACTCCCCTCTGACCTTCCACCTTCCACACTCCCCCTGCAGTTTTCACGTATGCCAGAAACCCCAGCCGCCCGCCGTGGCGGACGCGTCAATGTTCCGGTCATCTCCAAGAACCTCGCGCGGCGCGGGAACTGGTTCATGCGGTCGACGGCGATCCTCCTCATGCGCCTGAGCGGATGGAAGTTCTCGGGGGAGCCCTTCCCCGAGGTGCCCAAGTTCGTGCTCATTGTCGCGCCGCATACGTCCAACTGGGATTTCCTCGTCGGCCTGCAGGCGATGTACGCGCTCGGGATCCGCGGGACCTTCCTCGCGAAGGCATCGCTCTTCCGCTTCCCCCTCGGCATCCTCATGCGCTGGCTCGGCGGAGTACCGGTGGACCGCAAGACAGCGAGCGATGTCGTGACGCAGACCGCCTCGTGGATCAAGCGCAGCGACCGCATCATCTCCGTCGTCGCGCCGGAGGGCACGCGCTCGGCCACGGGCAAGTGGCGTACCGGCTTCTACTGGATCGCACATCGCGCCGGCGTACCCATCGTCCCGGTCGCATTCGATTATTCGACGAAAGAAGTGCGCGTGTTCCCGCCCTTCGTCACGAGCGGTGACATGGAGCAGGATCTTCCGAGGCTGATGGCCCTGTACACTCCGCAGATGGCACGCTTCCCACACCAGTACGTCGTATGACCTCACGTCGTGATTTCGTCCTGGCACTCGGCGCATCCGCACTCGCGCCGAGCATCGCCTACGCGAAGACGCGCAGCGCCGACGCGCGCGCTGCCGGTGCGGCGGCCTCAACAGTCACCGCGAAGGCGGGCGCGATGGCGCTGTCGGCCGTTGGCGTGCAGCTCTACATGCTGCGCGCGCAGATGCGCGAGAACCCGGAAGCCACGCTCGCGCGCATCGGAGAGCTGGAGTACGGCGAGATCGAGTGGTGGGGCAGCTGGGGACGGACGCCGGCGCAGTTACGCGCGCTGCTCGACCAGCACCGCCTGCGGAGCCCGTCGGGCCATGTCGGTCTCGCACAGCTGCTACCGGACCGACTGCCGGACATGCTCGAAGCGGCAGGCACGATGGGACAGCAATCGTTGATCGTCGCATCGACGCAGCCGGAACAGCGCCGCACCACCGACGACTGGAAGCGTATCGCAGGCATGCTGAACACAGCGGGCGCGAGCGCGGCGAGTGTCGGCGTCCGCACCGGCTATCACAATCACGATTACGAGTTCCAGCGTTTCGGCGATCGCACGGGCTTCGAGATCCTCATTGCCGAGACCGATGCACGGTACGTGGATATCGAGCTCGACTGCTATTGGGCGTTCAAGGCGGGGCACGATCCGCTCGCGCTGCTGCGCGCGCATCCCGATCGCATCAGGTACCTGCACGTGAAGGATTCCGCCGGCGCGCCGACGCATGAACAGCGCGACGTGGGCGACGGCGTGATGGAGTGGAAGCCGCTGCTGGAGTATGCGCTCTCACAGAAAGTCACGAGCATCTTCGTGGAGCACGACGGCCCGAAGGATCCGTGGGCCACGGCGCGCAACAGTCGCGCGTACCTTGCTTCACTCGGATATTGAGCATCAGTTTCCGGGCCTATCACGCATTGTTGAACTGATCGGTTCGCCGTCCTCTCCTCCCAACGAGTCCGAGCGCGATGCCCCAGTCCACCGCCACACGCCAGCAGCGTCCCACCGTCTACGATGTCGCCATCATCGGCTCTGGAGCAGGCGGTGGCATGGCCGCCTACGAACTGACGAAAGCAGGCGCGCGCGTCGTCATGCTCGAGGCCGGTGCGATGTGGGACAACAGCAAGGACTCGGCGATGCTCAAGATGCCGTGGGATTCCCCGCGGCGCGGCGCACCGATCCCTGACCGCCCATTCGGCGAGTGGAATGCCTGCATCGGCGGCTGGAATATCCCCGGCGAGCCGTACACCCGGGCCGAGGGCACCAAGTTCGACTGGTGGCGCGGGCGCATGCTCGGCGGCCGCACGAATCACTGGGGACGCATCTCGCTGCGTTTCGGCCCCGATGACTTCCGCCGCAAATCGCTCGACGGCCTCGGCGACGACTGGCCGATCACGTACAACGACGTGAAGCCCTGGTACGACGAGATCGATCGCCTCATCGGCATCTTCGGTTCGGTCGAGAACCTGCCGAACGATCCGGACGGCATCTTCCACGAAGCGCCCGCGCCGCGCTACTACGAGCACCTCGTCAAGCAGACGAGCGACCAGATGGGGATCACCTGCATCCCCGCGCGTCTCTCGGTGATCACCCAGCCGCTCAACGGCCGCGCGCCGTGTCACTACTGCGGCCAGTGCAATCGCGGCTGTATGACGAACTCCAACTTCTCGTCGCCCAACGTCCTCATCTTCCCGGCGATGCGCACGGGCCGCCTCACGCTCATCACCAACGCGATGGCGCGCGAAGTGATGACCGGCGAGGACGGCCGCGCGACGGGCGTCGCGTACATCGACAAGACGACGGGCGAGGACCAAGAGGTGCGCGCGCGGATCGTCGTGCTCGCGGCGAGCGCCTGCGAGACGGCGCGCCTGATGCTCAACTCGAAGAGCGTGCGCCATCCGAACGGACTCGGCAATCAGTCGGGCGTCGTCGGCAAGTATCTCACGGACACCACCGGCACCGACGTGGGCGGATTCATCCCGCGACTCGTCGACGTGCCGCGCCACAACGCCGATGGCGTCGGCGGCGGACACATCTTCATGCCCTGGTGGATCGACAACAAGAAGCTCGACTTCCCGCGCGGTTATCACATCGAGGTGTGGGGCGGCCTCGGCCAGCCGAGCTACGGCTTCATGGGCAACATCCAGAATTATCCAGAGGGCGGTGGCTACGGTGTCGGCCTCAAGCAGCAGTATCGCAAGTACTGGGGCGCGACGGTCGGCTTCTCGGGACGCGGCGAGATGATCGCGAACGACAAGTCGTTCTGCGAGATCGATCCCACGGTGAAGGACCGCTGGGGCATTCCCGTGCTGCGCTTCCACTGGGAATGGTCGGAGCACGAGTACCGGCAGGTGAAGCACATGCAGGAGACCTTCCGCGCGATCATCGCGGTGTTGGGCGGTGAGGTGTGGAACGCGATGCCGACGCGCGAGCAGGGATACGGCATCGCGAACGGCGGCGCGATCATCCACGAGCTGGGTGGCGCGCGCATGGGAAGCAACGAGCGCGACTCGGCGCTCAACGCGCACTGCCAGGCCTGGGACTGCGACAATCTCTTCGTCGCGGACGGCGCGCCCTTCGTCTCGCAAGCCGACAAGAATCCCACGTGGACCATCCTCGCGCTGGCGATGCGCACGAGCGCGTATATCACGCAGCAACGAAAGGCGGGAGTGCTCTGATGACCGACGAAAGGAAGACCGGCGACATCTCGCGTCGCTCCGCACTCGCGAGCATGCTCGCCGTGCCCGCGGGACTGGCACTCACGCCCGAGATGATCGAGCGCGCGAGCACGCACGCGCACGAGGCGCTCACCGCGCAGGGAGTGCCCCAGCAGGGCGCCGCGACGCCGCCGGCGAAGCAGCCGGTGCGGGCGTACCTGCCCAGGCAGTTCACGACCGACGAATGGCGCCTCGTGCGCCTGCTCGTGAACTACGTCATCCCGCGCGACGCGCGCTCCGGCAGCGCGACCGAGGCTGGCGTCCCCGAGTTCATGGACTTCATCCTCGGCGAGTACACGAGCAATCGTGGGTGGATGAAGGACGGACTCGCGTGGATGAACGCCGAGTGCCGCAATCGTCATCGCAAGGGATTCGTCTCGTGCAACGACGCGCAGCGCCGCGAGCTGCTCGATGCGATCGCATTCCCGAAGAAGGCGACGCCGGAGATGAAGGGCGGCGTCGAGTTCTTCAACCGCTTCCGCAACATGACGGCGAGCGGCTTCTACTCGAGCAAGATGGGCACTGAGGATCTCGGGTATATCGGCAACCGCCCGGTCGCGAAGTGGGAAGGTACTCCAGCTGCGGTGATGAAGAAGTTCGGGCTGTGACCTTCGAGCCGTGATTGCGCCGACGCTCAGGCAATCCCCCGCACTCGCGAAGCGATTCCCTGACTGAGACGACGTGCATGTGGGCGTAGACTGCCCAGCTCGGCCCAGTCTGCGCCCGCTTTCTCATTCCAGGAGACCTCCATGTCGGCTGCCACACTGCCTCTCGTCATTCAAGGAGGCATGGGAATCGGCGTGTCGAACTGGACGCTCGCTCGTGCCGTCTCGGCCGCCGGGCAACTCGGTGTCGTCTCGGGCACCGCGCTCGACTCCGTGCTCGTGCGTCGCCTGCAGGACGGCGACATCGGCGGCGCAGTGCGGCGTGCGCTCGAACATTTCCCGCTGCCCGGTGTCGCGGCCGACATCATCCGTCGTTACTTCAGGCCCGAGGGACGCGCGGATGGTGAACCGTACAAGGTGCTCCCGATGTACAAGCAGGCGGTGAGCACTCTGCGCGAACAGGTCACCATCGCGGCGAACTTCGTCGAGGTGTTCCTCGCGAAGGAAGGACACCGCGGGCTCGTCGGCATCAACCTCCTCACGAAGGTGCAGATGCCCACGCTCGCGTCGCTCTACGGCGCGATGCTCGCGCGCGTGGACGTGGTGCTGATGGGCGCGGGAATCCCGCGCGAGATCCCGGGCGCGCTCGACGCGCTCTCGCAGGGCGCCGCGGCGACGCTGCGGTTCGACGTGGACGGCCAGCCGAGCGATGAACCGCTCTCGCTCACCTTCGACCCCGCCGTGCACGGCATGGGCGCGAAGCCACTCGACCGGCCGAGCTTCTTCGCGATCGTCTCTGCGCACACGCTTGCGACGAACCTCGCGCGCAAGGCGAACGGGCGCGTCGACGGGTTCGTGGTGGAAGGCTCGACGTCGGGCGGCCACAACGCTCCGCCACGCGGCGCGCTCACGCTGAACGATCGCGGCGAGCCGATCTACGGCGAACGGGATGCCTGCGATCTCGACGCGATGCGCGCGCTGGGCGTTCCCTTCTGGCTCGCGGGCGGGTTCGGCTCTCCCGAGTCATTGCGTGAAGCGCGGCGCCGCGGCGCCGCCGGCATCCAGGTGGGCACCGCATTCGCGTACTCCGATGAATCGGGCTTCTCCGCCGAGATCAAGGAGAAGGTCCTGCGTGATCTCGCCGCCGGCGAAGTCGGCATCTTCACCGACCCGCGCGCGTCGCCCACGGGCTTCCCCTTCAAGATCGTCGAGGCGCCGTCGCTCGAGCAGCAGGACGATACGCGCGAGCGCATCTGCGACCTCGGCTATCTGCGCTCGGCGGCGCGGCGCGATGACGGACGCATCGTCTACCGTTGCTCGGCGGCGCCTGTCGACGAGTTCGTGAAGGCCGGCGGGACGGTCGAGGAGACCGTCGGTCGCCGGTGCCTCTGCAACGGCCTGCTCGCAGCGATCGGCATGGGGCAGACGCGCGCGAACGGAGTCGAGGAACCGCATCTCGTGACGAGTGGCGAGACGCTCATGGAACTCGCCGTGGTCGCGAAAGGGCGGACTTCGTACACGGCGAACGACGTGCTGGACTTCCTGCTCGATGGGAGCGACGGGGTGATCGCGTAGAACGCAGGCGCGTCGCGCCGATCGAAATGCAGGTCAGCCGATCGGCTCGAACCGCGCCGTGAAGTGCCGCAGGTACTTCGGTTCGCGGGTGATCCTCAGCCCACGCGCAGAGCGCCGCTGCGCCATCACTTCCTCGAACGTCTCGGCCACATACTCGATGTGACTCTGCGTGTAGACGCGCCGCGGGATCGCCAGGCGCACGAGCTCCATCGACGCGGGCACGAGTGCCCCGCCCTCGCCGTACGTGCCGAACATCACCGAGCCGATCTCCACGCTGCGGATCCCCGCGAGCGTGTACAGCGCGCAGACCAGCGCCTGCCCCGGATACTCGTGCACCGGAATGTGCGGATACAGTCGCTTCGCATCGACGTACACCGCGTGCCCCCCGATCGGGCGCATGAGCGGCACCCCGAGCGCATGCAGGCGATCGCCGAGGAATGCGGTGCTCCGGATGCGGTACTCGAGGTAGTGATCGTCGAACACCTCCTCGAGCCCCGTCGCGATCGCTTCCATGTCGCGCCCGCAGAGGCCGCCGTACGTCGTGAAGCCTTCGGTGATGATGAGCTGGCTGCGGCACGCATCGGCGATCGTGTCGTCGCGCAGCGCGAGGAACCCGCCCATGTTCGCGAGACCGTCCTTCTTCGCGCTCATCACCGCGCCATCGGCGAGTGCGAACATGCGCTGCGCGATCTCGCGGTACGGCACGTCGGCCATCCCTTCCTCGCGATGCCGCACGAACCAGCTGTTCTCCGCGATGCGGCAGCAGTCGAGCATCAGCGGCACGCCGAATCGCCGGCAGAGCTCCGACACCTGCGTGGCGTTGCCAAGGCTCACAGGCTGCCCGCCACCGGTGTTGTTGGTCACGGTGAGGATCACGGCAGCCACGCGACTCCCTTCGGCCGTCAACAGGCTCTCCAGCGCCACCACGTCGAGGTTTCCCTTGAACGGGTGCTCGGCCTCGGGGTCGCGACCCTCGGCGATTGGAATATCGATCGCCGTGGCGCCCGCGGACTCGATGTTGGCGCGCGTCGTGTCGAAGTGCGTGTTGCTGATGAACAGCTTGCCCGGCCCGCCGAGATGGCCGTAGATGATCCGCTCCGCCGCGCGCCCCTGGTGCGTGGGCAGGATGTGCTCGAAGCCCGTGAGATCGCGCACGACGCTCTCCATGCGCTTCCACGAGAGCGAACCCGCATACGCTTCGTCGCCCATCATCACGCCGGCCCACTGGCGCGCGCTCATCGCCGACGTGCCGCTGTCGGTGAGCAGGTCGATCATCACCTGGTCGGAATCGAGGAGGAACGGGTTGTAGTGCGCGGCCGCCAAATGCGCCGTGCGCTGCGCCTCGGTGCTGACGGAGATCGGCTCGACGCTCTTGATCTTGAACGGCTCGATGATCGTGCGGTGCCTCATGCGATCACCCGCCGCTCGAATCGCGCCTGGAAGAATCGTAGGTAGGTCGGCTCGTAGACCATCGAAAGCCCGGTGATGCGTGAGCGCCGTTCGAACACGCGCTGCACCGACTCCGCCACGACGTCCATGTGCGCCTGCGTGTACACGCGGCGCGGGATCGTGAGACGCACGAGTTCGAGCGCGGGATAATAGTGGTCGCCCGTGTGTGGATCGCGGCCCGCCGAGACGATGCCGCGTTCCATCGCGCGCACCCCGGCGTCCACGTACAGCTCGGCCGCGAGCGCCTGCGCCGGGAACGCATCCTGCGTCAGGTGCGGCAGGAACGCCTTCGCGTCGAGGAACACGCCATGCGTGCCGATGGGGCGCACCACCGGAATGCCCGCCTCGATGAGCTGGTCACCGAGGTACAGCACCTGCCCCACGCGCGCGCGGATGTGGTCGTCATCGAGCGACTCCTCGATGCCGATCGCCATCGCCTCCATGTCGCGCCCCGCGAGGCCGCCGTAGGTGTGCAGTCCCTCGTAGATCACCATGAGGTTGCGCACTTCCTCGAACACCGCGACTTCGTTCGTGGCGCAGAACCCGCCGATGTTCACGAGCGCGTCCTTCTTCGCGCTCATCGTCGCCCCGTCGGTGAGCGAGCAGATCTCGAGCACGATCTCACGCACGGAGCGGTCCGCGTGGCCCGGCTCGAGCCGCTGGATCATGTAGGCGTTCTCCGCCACGCGCGTCATGTCGTGGATGATGCGGATGCCATGCTCGCGCGTGAGCGCGCGCACCGCGCGCATGTTCTCGAGCGAGATCGGCTGGCCACCCGCCATATTCACCGTCGTGGCGAGGGCGATGTACGGGATCTTCGCCGCGCCATGCTGCGCGATCACCGCCGCGAGCTTCGCGAGGTCGATGTTGCCCTTGAACGGGAACTCGCTCGCCGGGTCATGCGCCTCGTCGATCACCACGTCCACGAAGGTGCCGCCCGCGAGCTCCTGATGGACCTTCGTCGTGGTGAAGTACATGTTGCCCGGGATCACATCGCCTGGCTTGATGAGCACCTTCGACATCAGGTGCTCCGCGCCGCGCCCCTGGTGCGTCGGGATGAAGTGCGTGTAGCCGTAGCAGCGCTGGACCACTTCCTCGAGATGATAGAAGTTGCGGCTCCCGGCATAGGCCTCGTCGCCCATCATGAGGCCGGCCCATTGCCGGTCGCTCATCGCGGAGGTGCCGCTGTCGGTGAGGAGGTCGATATAGACCTCTTCGGAGCGCAGGAGGAAGGTGTTGAACCCTGCGGTGGCGATGGCCCGCTCGCGCTGCTCGCGCGTGGTCATCACCAGCGGTTCCACCATCTTGATCTTGTAGGGCTCGGCCCATGATACACGTGAATTCGCCATGGGTCGTATTCAATCGCACATGGGCCGTCAGGGCAATCGGGCGAATGCTCCTCCGCTGTCGGGGATATGCCCATACGCCGTGCCGCGCCTCCCAGAAGGCGCGCGCCGAACCGGTCAGTCCGCCGAGCTCCGCACGCGGTGCAGCGCGAGCACTCCGGCGCTCAGCGCGAGCACTCCCACGAGCTGGTGCAGCACGCCGAGTACGATCGGCACCGCGAGCAGCAGCGTCGCAATGCCGAGCGTCACTTGCAGCAGCGTGACCGCGCCGAGCGTGCGCACCGCACGGGCGGACTCGGCGCCGAGCGCACGCGCGCGCCACGCGGCGATCAGCGCGACGGTGCCCGTGAGGACGGCGAGCACCCTGTGATGGAACTGCGCTGCCGCGGGGTTCTCGAACGCGTTCACCCACCATCCGCCGAGCTGCGCGTAGCCGGGCGGCACGATCTCGCCGCCCATCAGCGGGAAGGTGTTGAAGATCGTTCCCGCCCGGAGCCCGGCGACGAATCCGCCCGAGAGGATCGTCACGCCGATGAGCACGACGATCGCGAGCATCGACCAGCGCCACGCGGGCGATGCGGCAGCCTCGCGCACCCGCGGGCGGACATCGGCATACGTCCACAGCGCGACCACGAGGATCGCCAGCGCGAGCGCGAGGTGTGCCGTGAGCCGGTACGCACTCACCGATGACCGCTCGGCGAGTCCGCTCTGCACCATGTACCAGCCGAGCATCCCCTGGCCGAGCGTGAGTGCGGGGAGCGCGGCGAGACGGAAGCGCAGGCGTCTGGGGATCGTGCCGCGCCACAGCAGCACCACGTACGGGATGGCGAAGACGAGTCCCACGCCGCGCGCGAGGATGCGGTGGAACCACTCCCACCAGTAGATCAGCTTGAAGCCTTCGAGCGTGATCCCCTCGTGCGTCGTCTGCGCCTGCGGGATCAGCAGGAAGGCATCGTACGCTTCCTTCCATCCCTCCACCGTGGCCGGCGGGAAGACGCCCTGCACCGGCTTCCACTCGGTGATCGAGAGGCCGCTCTCCGTGAGGCGCGTGATGCCGCCCACGATGACCGCGAGGAACACGGCGACGATGCAGGCGACGAGCCAGCGCCGGAGCGCGCGGGCGTCGCGATCGTTCGCCTCGTCGCCGACCGCGACCTTCGGCATGGGTGATGAGATGGCAGTCACGCGATGAAATCTGTCGAAGGGGCCAGCGCTGGCCAACGCCCCACTCGGCGGCTATTTCTATGTCCATGTCCACTTCCCGTCTCGGCGTCGGCTTCGTTGGTTCCGGTTTCAACACCCGCTTCCACATCCAGGCCTGGCAGGGCGTCCGCGACGCCGACGTGCTCGGCGTCTGGAGCCCCAACGCGAAGAACGCCGCGAGCGCGGCGCGTCTGGCGCGCGACCTTGATGTCGGCGAGGCGAAGCCGTACCAGAGCATCACGGCGATGGTCGCCGACCCGCGCATCGACGCGCTCTGGCTCTGCGGCCCGAATCAGGCGCGCATCGAGAACGTCGAGGAGATCGTCCACGCGATCAAGACCGGCAAGGGCACGCTCAAGGGCATCGCCTGCGAGAAGCCGCTCGCGCGGAACGTCGCCGAGGCAAAGGAGGTCGCGCGGCTCGTGAAGAGTGTCGGGCTGCAGACGGGCTACCTTGAGAACCAGCTCTTTGCGCCGCATGTGGAAGCGGGCCGCAAGCTGCTGTGGGCGCGCGGTGCTGCGACGACGGGCCGGCCGTTCCTCGCGCGCGCCGCGGAGGAGCATGCGGGCCCGCACATGCCCTGGTTCTGGCAGGGACACCTGCAGGGCGGCGGCGTGCTCAACGACATGATGTGCCACTCGGCGCTCGTCGTGCGGCACCTCCTCACCGAGCCGGGCCAGCCGCTGAGCACCGTGAAGCCCGTGCGCGTCACAGGACACATCGCATCGCTCAAGTGGTCGCGCCCTGCGTACGTGAAGCGCCTCAGCAAGATGATGGGCAAGGAGGTCAACTACGCGAAGACTCCGTCGGAGGATTTCGCGAGCCTCACCATCGAGTTCGAGACCAACGATGGTCATCGCGTGATCGGCGAAGCGAGCACGAGCTGGAGCTACATCGGCGCGGGACTGCGTCTCTCGGCGGAGCTGCTTGGACCTGAGTATTCGATGAAGTGGAACTCACTCGACTCGGGGCTGCAGCTCTTCTTCAGCCGCGAGGTGACCGGTCGCGCGGGCGAGGATCTCGTGGAGAAGCAGAACGCGGAGCAGGGGGTGATGCCGGTGGTACCCGAGGAGTACAACGCATATGGGTACACTGGTGAGGACCGGCACTTCGTGCGCGTGTTCCTTGGCAAGGAGAAGCCGCTGCTGACGTTCGACGATGGCGTCGAGGTCGTGAAGATGCTGATGACGGCGTATCAGTCGGCGGAGGCTGGACGGACGCTGTCGTTCCCGCCGAAGGGGATCGAGAAATTCGTGCCCGCGGTGGCGAAGGGGACCTGGCGGCCGTAGAGGTGTCCTAACTCTGGAGGATTAGCAGATGTCCAAGAAGCGCAAAGGCGAGATCCCGCTGTTCGGCAAGACAAAGACACCGAGTCGCGATCCGAAGTCCGTCGGTGCGGCGCCGGCAAAGCAGCCGGTCGCGGTACAACGAGCGAAGCCGCCGGCGACGTCTGCGAAGTCTGGTCGTCGCGGCGGCTGACGCGGGTTCTGCGCGCGTGAGACGCGCGTCATGTCGGCGCGCGTCAGTCCAGCGTGCGCACCAACGCCGCAAACGTAGTCGGCTCCGTCGCGCGAGCATGGATCTCGCGCACGCCCGTCGTCGCAAGCAGCTGACGCACATTTCCCGCGCGCACCGACCCGCCTGCGAGCACCATGATCTTCCCGTTCGCGCGGCGTACATGCCGCGAGAGCGTCTCTGCGCCCTCGGCAGCCGTCGGCGCATGCCCCGACGTCAGCACGATCTCCACGCCGAGCTGGACGAGTGAATCGAGCGCGGCCGCGGAGTCTGGCGTCCGGTCGAACGCGCGATGACAGGCGACTCGCATCGGGCGCGCAAGATGGATGAGATCGTGCATCTGCATCGCATCGAGCGTGTTGTCGGCTGACAGCAGGCCGAACACCACGCCGCGCGCACCCGCCTCGCGCGCGCTGACGATCTGGCGGCGCATGAGCGCGCGCTCGTCCGACGAATACGTGAAGTCGCCCTGGCGCGGCCTGATCATCACATGCACCGGCACCTGCACGCGCGCGACCACCTGGTCGATGAGTTCCTCCGATGGTGTGAGGCCGCCTTCACCCGGACCGCAGAGTTCGATGCGGTCGGCGCCGGCGCCTTCGGCGGCGAGGGCCTGCTCGAGGGATTCTACACACGCTTCGACGAGAGGGCGTAAGATCTGCAAGAGGGGGGAAGGGGGGAAGAAGCCTGCACGGGACGGGACCGGTGTACCAATACGCAATGAGCACACCCTCCATGCTGTTTATAAGCTCCAGCCGCTGCGATACGTCGGCATGATCCACTCCGCCGACGGCGTGATGTTCTTGATCATCCCCG
>JANOTV010000113.1:0-3456 GCA_031416495.1 Gemmatimonadota bacterium | reverse complement strand
GGGCGGCGTCGCCGTTCATGAGCGCGGCGAGCGGCGGCAGCAGCACCAGCACGATGACCATCACGAGGTCCTCGACCACCAGCCAACCCACCGCGATGTGCCCGTTCACGGAGTCCAGCAGACCCCGCGCCTCGAGCGCCTTCACCAGCACGACAGTGCTCGCCACCGAGAGCGACAAACCGAACACAAAGCCCGCGAGCAGGTCCCATCCCCACAGGCTGGCCAGGGCCCAGCCAAGCATCGTGGCCACCGCAGTCTTCACCACCGCGCCGGGCAGTGCGATCTTCTTCACGGAGAGCAGGTCATCGAGCGATAAGTGCAGGCCGACGCCGAACATGAGCAGCATCACACCCACTTCGGCGAGCTGCGAGGTCATCTCTATGTCGGCGATGAATCCCGGCGTGCCCGGGCCGATGAAGATGCCCGCGACGAGGTAGCCGAGCAGCGCGGGCATCTTGAGCCGGACGGCGATGAACCCGAAGATCAGGGCCAGGCCAAGTCCGACGGCGAGCGTGGAAATGAGGGAGATGTCGTGAGCCATCCCTTGTTATAACTGGGAGTGCGTACGACTGGAACCCTCGATCACCGCAATGAGCGCGGGCACACTCTCGAACGACCCGCGTCGAATGCGTGTGTCCGTCAGATCGCGGAACCAGCGTTCGACGAGGCTCAGACAAGAGCTGGCCGTCGGCGTGAAATGCAGAGGGAACCGCGGATGCCGACGAAGCCAGCGCTTCACGCGGGCATGCAGTTTTGCCCCTGCACTTGACGCGCGGCCGTTTCGGGAGGTACTTGAGATAGCGGTGTGCCCTCCGTGCCGCGCTTCTACCCTTCCCACTCGCATCGAGGGAGCACGACATGTGCAGGAGTCTCACCCGAGCCGCCCTTTGGGGCGCGCTCCTTGCGGCATTCGCCGCGGGATCGCCGGACGCAGTTTCGGCGCAGGGGGCCGCAGGCAGCATCGTGGTCACCGTGAAGGACGCGGCCGGTGCGCCGTTGCCGCAGGTGCAGGTCGCCATCGTGAATACCATGATCGGCGGCCAGACCGATGACAACGGCAGAGCGACGCTGCGAAATGTCGCGGCGGGGACGCAGCAGGTGCGCGCGCTCCGCATCGGATTCGCCGAGCAGAAGAAGAGTGTCACGGTGGCCGCTGGCCAGGTGGCCACGGTGGAGTTCGCGCTCCAATCCGTCGCGGTGAAGCTCAGCGCCGTTGTCTCGACGGCCACGGGTTCGACTCGTCGCGCCGAGGTGGGCAACTCGATCGGCTCGATCGACGCGGTCAGCGAGACCAAGCTCAAGCCGGTCTCGACCCTCCAGGACCTCCTGAACGCGCGCACGCCCGGCCTGCAACTCTCCACGGGGACGCAGTCGGGCACCGGCGCGCGCGTGCGCATCCGCGGCCAAGGGTCGCTTAATCTCTCCAACGACCCGATCTACGTGATCGATGGCATCCGCATGACGTCGACCAACGGGTCGTTCGCGTTCTTCACCGGTGACGCCCAGGCGAGCCGCGTGGTGGACCTGAACCCCGAGGAGATCGAGCATATCGAAGTGGTGAAGGGTCCTTCGGCGGCGACGCTCTACGGCACCGACGCGGCGAACGGCGTGATCGTGATCACGACCCGTCGCGGCCGGGCCGGCGCTCCGCGCTGGAACGTCTACACCGAGACGGGCACGCTGGTGGACAAGAGCCGGTACCCGACCAACTTCACCGGTTGGGACGGCACGACCAACGCCCCCTGTCGCCTCCCTGCCGCCTCGGCAGGCACCTGCAACATCGACTCGGTCCGTACCTACTCGCCACTCACTGACCCGAACGCGACGCCGATCGGGACCGGCAGCCGCAGTCAGACGGGCCTCCAGCTCTCCGGTGGCTCCGAGGCGCTCCGCTACTTCATCGGCTTCGAGAACGAGAACGAAACGGGCGTGTTCAAGCTGCCGAAGTTCGAGGCGCGACAGCTCGACTCGATCGGCACCGGCAATCACTTCTACACCCGTCGACCAAACGCGCTCGACAAGCAGTCCTTCCGCGTCAACCTGAACTCGGCGATCTCGCCCACGCTCGACGTGGCGGTGAGCACCAATTACATCCGTTCCACGGGCCGCCTCTCCAACTCGTCGAACGCGACGGCGGGCATCGGCTCGCACGCCTACGGCGGCCCGGGCTACCGGAACAACGGCATCGTCTCGGGCACCGGCACGCCGCTCATGGGCTACCGCGCCTGGACGCCCGGCTACTCGTGGCAGGAGCTCTTCCAGCAGAACGTGGACCGCTTCATCACGAGCCTCAACGCGCAGTGGCGGCCGTTCAGTTGGATGCAGAACCGCATCAACGTCGGCAACGACTACACGGCGCGTGAGGACAACAACCTCCGCCTCCGTGGCGAGGCCGCCCCGATCACGGCCACCTACCGGCTGGGCGCGAAGAACAACTCGCGTGCAGGCATCCAGAACTTCTCGGTGGACCTCGGCTCGACGTCGAGCTACCGGCCACTCCCGTGGATCAACTCCAAGACCACGGTCGGCGTGCAGTACGTGCACTCTGCGTTCAACTCCAACAACGCCGGCGGCTCGGAACTCTCGGCCGGCACCCAGCAGGCGGGCGCCAACGCGATCCAGTCGTCGAGCGAGGCGTCTGTCACCGCGCGCACGCTCGGCTTCTTCATCGAGGAGGCGATCGCCTTCAACGACCGACTGTTCGTGACGCTCGCCATCCGTTCCGACCAGAACTCCGCCTTCGGCACCGATTTCCAGTCGGTGGCCTATCCGAAGGCCTCGGTCTCATGGCTCCTCTCGGAGGAGACGTGGTACCGTGCGCCGGCGTGGACGGACAACCTCCGCATTCGCGCCGCCTTCGGTGAGTCGGGCGTGCAGCCCGGGCCGAACGACGCGCTCCGCTTCTTCGCCGCCTCGCAAACCAACGTGAGCGGCGTCGAGTCGCCAGGCCTCGTCTTCGCGGCCGTCGGTAACAACACCCTCCAGCCCGAGACGTCGCGCGAGTTCGAGATGGGCTTCGAGCTCGGCCTCCTCAACGGCAGCTACAACATCGACCTCACCTACTACAACAAGAAGACGCGCGACGCCCTCATCTCGGCGATCCTGGCGCCCTCGCTCGGTGCGGCGACCAACGTGCGGCGCAACCTCGGCTCGACGCAGAACACGGGTTTCGAGCTGCTCGCGCGCGGCCAGATCGTGGATCGCGAGTGGTGGGGGGCCGATCTCACGATCAGCGCCTCGACCAACGAGAACAAGGTGCTGAGTCTCGGCGGCACGCCGCCGCAGATCTTCGTGAACAGCCGGGTGGTCGAGGGGTACCCGCTCTCCGGCTGGTGGGGCCGACCGATCACTGGCTGGGAGGACAAGAACGGCGACGGGATCCTGACGTACAATGCCAGCGCCGCGCTGAACGAGGTGTTCGTCGGCGACTCGGCCAAGTTCCTCGGCTACGCGTCG
>JANOTV010000112.1:0-9143 GCA_031416495.1 Gemmatimonadota bacterium | reverse complement strand
TCTATCGCGATGGTGCGTCATCACGGCTTCGCACTTGGGACGGCAGCCGGCCGACGTGGTCTCTCGATTATGGACGATCCGAACTGCGTGAAAGTCGTTTGCGATCTGAGCGGCCGTGCGATGTACTTCTCGCGCGCGCCGATTCCGTTCCTGCGCGACCAGGCCGACGCTGGACTACTGGAGGCGCTCGTCCTGCAGCATATGGGGATCTACGCAGCGCGTCGCGAGGCACTGGAGCGGTGGGTCTCGCTCCCGCCGCACCCGTTGGAGCTGATCGAAAAGTTGGAGCAGTTGCGCGCCCTCGCCGATGGATTAGCGATGGGTGTCGCGATTGTGGAGGCCCCGAGTTGGGGCGAAGTGAACACCGAGGACGATCTCGTCCGCGCGAACAACCATTGGGAGTCGCACGTCGCCTCCCTGACGCACAACTCAGCCCCCGTCCGATGACCCCTTCAACTCCGACTGGCACCACCAAGTACATCTTCGTTACCGGCGGCGTGGTCTCGTCGCTGGGCAAGGGCATCGCCGCCGCATCGCTCGGGCGACTGCTCGTCGAGCGCGGACTCCGCGTGACGATGATGAAGCTCGATCCCTATCTCAACGTCGATCCGGGCACGATGTCGCCGTTCCAGCACGGCGAAGTGTTCGTCACCGACGACGGCGCCGAGACGGACCTCGATCTCGGGCACTACGAGCGCTTCATCGATCGCCCGCTCACGCAGGCGAACAACATCACCACCGGGCGCATCTACTCGAACGTGATCACCAAGGAACGCCGCGGCGAGTACCTGGGCTCCACGGTGCAGGTGATCCCGCACATCACCGACGAGATCAAGAGCGCGGTGCGCCGTGTCGCGCCCGAGAACGACATCGTGATCGTGGAAGTCGGCGGCACGGTGGGCGACATCGAGTCGCTCCCGTTCCTCGAGGCCATCCGCCAGTTCCGCCATGACGTGGGCCGCGAGAACACGGTCTTCATGCACCTCACGCTGGTGCCGTACATCGCCGCAGCCGGCGAGGTGAAGACCAAGCCGACGCAGCACTCGGTGCGCGACCTCATGGAGATCGGCATCCAGCCCGACGTCCTCATCTGCCGCACGGATCGGCCGCTCGCCGAGGACGTGAAGCGCAAGATCGCGCTCTTCTGCAACGTCGAGTTCGGCGCGGTCATCGAGAGCCGCGACGTGCGCACGATCTACCAGATCCCGCTCACGTTCCGCGAGCAGAACCTCGACGAACTCGTGTGCCGGAAGCTGGGCCTCGTCACGAAGGAACCCGACATGACGGCGTGGCAGTCGCTCGTGGAGCGCGTGCTCGCGCCCGCGCGCCGCGTGCGCATCGCCGTCGTGGGCAAGTACACCAACTACGCCGATTCGTACAAGAGCGTGCAGGAAGCGCTGATCCATGGCGGCATCGCGAACGATGTCGGCGTCGAGATCGCATGGACGTCGAGCGACCTGTTCACCGATCCCGCAAAGGCGCGCGAGATCATGCGCGGGTTCGATGGCTTGCTCGTGCCGGGCGGCTTCGGAGTGCGTGGCGTGGAAGGGATGGTCGAGGCGATCCGCGCCGCGCGCGAGACCGGCACGCCGTTCTTCGGCATCTGCCTCGGCATGCAGGCGGCCATCATCGAGTTCGCGCGCAACGTCTGCAAGATCGACGACTCCAACTCGAGCGAGTTCGCGCCCGAGTGTGCGAACCCCGTGATCTCGCTGCTCGAATCGCAGCAGAACGTGAAGGACATGGGCGGCACGATGCGCCTCGGCGCATACGCCTGCCGACTCAAGCCGGGCTCGAAGGCGGCAGAGATCTACGGACAGCCGGAGATCTCCGAGCGGCACCGTCACCGCTACGAAGTCTCCAACCAGTATCGCGAGACCTTCCAAGCGGGGGGCATGCGGCTCTCGGGACTCTCTCCCGATGGATCGCTCGTCGAGATGATCGAGCTCGCGGACCATCCGTACTTCATCGCATGCCAGTTCCATCCCGAGCTCAAGTCGCGGCCCACGCGTCCGCACCCGCTCTTCGCGGGCTTCGTGGCCGCGGCGACGACACACGCAACGAGCACCGCGGCCCTGACGCGCGCGCGCGAAGAGCTGGCAGAGGCGAATTGATGCCCGCGACCTTCCCGCGCGACCAGCTCTTTCTCATCGCAGGCCCCTGCGTGGTGGAGAGTGACGACCTGATGTATCGCATCGGCGACCATCTCGCGCGGCTCGCGGAGAAGGTGCCGGGTGGGATCATCTTCAAGGCGAGCTTCGACAAGGCGAACCGGTCGAATGCCGGCGCGCCGCGCGGCCCGGGGCTGTCGTCGGGACTGTCGGCGCTCGCGCGCGTTCGCGAGCGCACAGGACTACCCGTCGTCACCGACGTGCATCTGCCGTCGCAGTGTGAAGAGGCGGCGGCCGTTGCTGATGTGCTCCAGATCCCGGCGTTCCTCTGTCGGCAGACGGACTTGCTCGTTGCCGCGGGCGCGACCGGGAAGCCCGTGAACGTGAAGAAGGGACAGTGGATGCATCCCGAAGGCCTCGTCGGCGCGGTCGCGAAGGTGCGCAGCGCATACCCGGGCACACCTCCGCGCGATCCCAGCGGCGGCGACGTCGCGGTGACCGAGCGCGGCACCTTCTTCGGCTACGGTGACCTCGTCGTGGACATGCGCAGCTTTTCGCGCATGCGCGCGGCGTGTCACGCACCGGTGATCTTCGACGCGACGCATGCAGTGCAGCAGCCGGGGCGCGGCGAGGGCGGCACTTCGGGCGGGGCGCGTGAACATATCCCGGCATTGGCGATGGCCGCATGCGCCGCCGGCGCCGACGGTCTCTTCCTGGAGACGCATCCCGATCCATCCCAGTCCCTCAGCGATGGGCCAAACATGATCCCGCTCGACGAGCTCGATGCATTGGTCGAGCGGTGCGTCGAAGTATGGGAGATCGCGCGCCGGTGACGGCACTCATCGCCGCACCCCTCGATGCCGGCCTCGCGGCGCGCATCCGTCTCGTCTGCTTCGACGTGGACGGCGTGCTCACGGACGGCGGCATCATCCTCGGCGATGCCGCCGGTGCGCGCATCGAACTCAAACGCTACGACATCCAGGATGGACTGGGGATCGTCATGCTGCGGCAGGCAGGCTTGCTCACGGCGATCATCACCGGCCGCGAATCCGAGAGCGTTGCGCTGCGGGCCCGCGAGCTGCAGGTGGACGACCTCGTCCAGGACCGGCACGCGAGGAAAGTTCCAGCGCTCCGCAAACTGCTTACGCGCCGCGGCATTGACTTCGAGGAGGTGGCCTTCGTCGGCGATGACCTACCGGACATTGGCGTGATGCGGTTGGTAGGATTGCCTGTGTCCGTTGGCAACGCGACGCCCGAAGCGAAGCGCGCAGCACAGGTGCACCTCACTCGGAACGGCGGAGCCGGTGCCGTGCGCGAGTTCTGCGAACTGCTGCTCAGGGCCCGCGGTGACTGGGACACCCAGGTCGAGGCATACGTGACCAGCCGGGCAGAGGAGCAGGCATGATGACGACCTCCAGGAGCAGCGTGACCGAGCGCATCATCGAACGCGGGCGCCGCGTGCTGCGGCTCGAGCAGCAGGGGCTCGGCGAGGCCGCCGATCGCCTCGACGCCGAGTTCGCGCGCGCCGTGGAACTCATCAAGAATTCCACCGGCCGCGTGATCGTCGCGGGCATCGGCAAGTCGGGACTGATCGCACGCAAGATCGCCGCGACGATGACCAGCACCGGCACGCCCGCGATGTTCATGCATCCCACCGAGAGCGTGCACGGCGACCTCGGTATCGTGACGTCACACGACGTCGCCGTGCTTCTGTCCAAGAGCGGCGAGACGCATGAGCTGCTGCCGCTGCTGGAACAGCTCACACGGCTGGGTGTACCCTGCGTCGCGATCACCAGCGATCGCACATCCACATTGGCAAGGAACAGCGCGGTGTCGCTTGATGGCTGGGTCAGCGAGGAGGCGTGTCCGCACGACCTTGCGCCGACCACGAGCACCACGGTGGCCCTGGCCCTCGGTGACGCACTGGCCGTCGCCTTGCTGGAGGAGAAGGGATTCCGGCCCGAGGACTTCGCGCGTTTCCACCCGGGCGGCTCGCTCGGGCGCAAGCTGCTGCTGCGGGTGAGCGATGTGATGGTCGCCGTCGACATCCCTATGCTGCCGGCCACCGCGACGATGCGCGAGGCGATCGTCCAGCTCGCCGAGCGACGCGGCATCTGCGTGATCACCGACGACAGGCGCCATCTGCACGGTGTGATCACCACCGGCGACCTCACGCGCCTCATGGAACAGGAAACCGATGTGTTCTCCGTGCCGGTCTCGCGCGTGATGACCGCCACGCCGAAGTCCGCGCGCGCCGAGGATCTCGCGGGGGCCGCCGTGCATCTCATGGAGCTGCACGGCATCATCGCGCTCCCGGTGCTCGACAGCCACGAGCAGGTGATCGGCGTGGTGCACTTGCACGACCTCATGCGCGCCGGAGCTGTCTGATGCGACGCACGTCCTGCCTGGCCCTGGCGTTCGTGGCGCTCCTTGCGAGCGCCTGCATGGATTCCGGCGAGACGCCCACCAGGCGCGGTGCGACCGACATCCTGCTGGACTCCGCCGACCACGTGGCCTTCGGGTTCCGCACGAACATCACCGACGGCGGTCTGCTGCGCGCCGAGGTCTTCGCCGACACGGCGCTCTTCTCCGACCAGAACACGCGCGCCAGCCTGCGGCAGGTGAACGGCGACTTCTACAGCGCCACGGGCTCTAAGGAAGCGACGATGGTGGCCCGCATCGCGAACTTCGACACGCGCACGCAGAACCTCGATGCGTGGGGCGACGTCGTCATCACGTCCGTGGACGGGCGCGTGCTGCGCACGCCGCAGATCCGCTATGACCGGCGCCTGAACGAGATCACCTCCGATTCGTCGTTCGTGCTGACGGAGCCGGGGAACAAGGAGATGCGCGGTGTCGGGTTCCGCGCCGATCCCAATCTCACCGTCGTGCGCGTCACGCGGCTGGAAGAAGGCCGCGGCGGCACCATCAATCTCTCGAGACCCTGATGCTTCGCCTCGGACTCCTGCTCGCGTTGCTGCCGCTCGCGCTCTCCGCGCAGGTGGCCGGCGGCGCGCGCAAGTCCGAGCCGTGCGAGATCGTCATCACCGGAGTCGGCGGGAATACGCGGCTGCTCAGTGTCACGAGTGGGACGGGCGCGAAGCACACATATGTGGGCGGCGGCGTTGACGCCTCCTGCGCAGGGCAGGGCAATCGCCTGCTTGCCGACAGCGCCGAGCACTACGCGGACCGCGGTCTCCTCATTCTCTTCAACAACGTTCGCTATACCGAGGAAGGGATGGCACTGACCTCGAACAAGATGACGTACACGACCAACGACGAACATCTGCTGGCCGAGGGGAACGTCAGGGCGCGGTCGGCATCGGGCACGCGGTTCACGGGGCCGAGGATCGAGTACTTTCGCGATATCCCCGGCCTGCGGCCTGCGTCGCGGTGGGTGGCCACCGGCCGACCGACCGTGCGGATGAGCCCGAGCGAATCGTCGCGCTCCGCCACGCCCGTCGACACGCTTGCTGCGGGCGCCACCCGCGGTGACTCCGTCGACCTCACGGCGAACACGGTCATCTCGGAGAACGACTCCCTCATGTGGGCGTCGGGGAACGTGATCATCGAGCGCACCGACCTGCGCGCGACCGCTGACTCCGCGACGCTGGACAATGGCAGAGAGTTCGCACGGCTCATGCGGCAGCCCGTCGTCGTCGGACTCGGCGAGCGCCCGTTCACGCTGCACGGCACGGTCATCGACCTCTGGTCGCGCGAACGCCAGCTGGAGCGCGTTCTTGCGGCGGGGGAGGCGAAGGTCGTCAGCGATTCGCTGACGCTCACGGCCGACACAATCGACATGCGGCTCAGCGAGCAGCAGATGGAGCGCGTGTACACCTGGGGCGGGCGCTCGGTCGCGGTGACGCCGTCCCAGCGCATCGAGGCCGACTCGCTGGAGATCATCATGCCGGCGCAGCGACTCCGCGAGGTGCATGCGGTGGGTGACGCGCGCGCCACGTCGCGAGTCGACTCCACACGGATCATCAGCAGCGAACCGGACTGGATCCGCGGCGACACGATCGTGGCCCAGTTCGACACGGTCGACACAGCCGACACCACGTCGCGTGCGACCATGCGTGAGGTGCTGGCTGTCGGCAGTGCGCGTTCGTTCTATCAATTGGCGCCCTCTGACGGAACCCGCGGGGCGCCGAATATCAGTTATAACAGAGGGCGTGTGATCAAAGTGTCGTTCGAGAGCGGCGAAGTGACGAACGTCGATGTGGTGGGCGGAGCGTCCGGGATCTTCCTGGAGCCGACTCCTGCCGACACCACGCGCGGCGCCACGACGTCGGCCACACCGAGCACCGCACCGCGCACCGTGCCTCGCACTGTGCCGCGCACCGTGCCGCGCTCGACCCCGAGGCGCCCATGACGCACTCCGACGACGCAGTGCGCGCGGATACTTTGGAGCGTCTCACGGGAGGCGATCGCTCAGCGGCGCTCTGCCTGCTCGCGATCTGCCAGAGTGCGGACGCCGATGGCAGTGCATCATTCCACGATGTGGCGCTCGCGTACCGGCAGGACCATCTCGATGCGCTGCGCGCCGACGGCAAGAATGTCGAGCTCGAGGCGGGTCGCCTGAGTCTCGATGAAGTGCGCGAACACCTGGCGCGCGTCGTCCTACCGCGCCTCGCCGCACTGGGCGCCAGCGAGCCGCTCGGCACACTGCTCGTCGAGAAGTCGCGCGTACAGCTCGGTAAGGAACTGCGCGGGCACTGGTCCGGCGACCGCTCGCTGCTGGAGCGCTCGCTCCGCGAAACGGGCGAGCACCGCGGTGCGCATCGCACGCCCGCGGTCGGGCAGATGCGCGTGAGCGGCAACAGCGTGCTGGCCGCCGATGGACTCGTGAAGACCTATCGCAAGCGCCACGTGGTGAACGACGTCGCGCTCGAACTGCACCAGGGAGAGATCGTCGGCCTGCTCGGCCCCAATGGCGCAGGCAAGACGACGACCTTCTACATGATCGCGGGCCTGATCCCGCCGGCCGCCGGACGCATCACGTTCGACGGCCAGGACATCACGCGCATGCCGATGTACCAGCGCGCACGGCTCGGCATCGGCTACCTCTCGCAGGAGCCGTCGATCTTCCGGAAGCTCACGGTCGAGGAGAACGTGCTCGCGATCCTCGAGACGCTGCCGCTCTCGCGCACCGAGCGCGCCGAACGGCTCGAGGCGCTGCTCGACGAGCTGAAGATCAAGCACCTGCGGCGCAGCAAGGCCTTCGCGCTCTCGGGCGGCGAGCGTCGGCGGCTCGAGATCACGCGCGCGCTGGTGACGCAGCCCAAGTTCATGATGCTCGACGAACCGTTCGCCGGCGTCGATCCGATCGCGGTGCACGACATCCAGCTCATCGTCGCATCGCTCAAGGACCGCGGCATTGGCGTGCTGATCTCCGACCATAACGTGGAGCAGACGCTTGACATCGTGGACCGTGCGTACATCATGTTCGAGGGCGCGGTGAAGGTCTCCGGCCCAGTGAAGGACCTGTTGTTCGATGACGTCGTCTCCCGCGACTACTTCGGTCCCACCCTGACCGCCCGGCTCCGCGCGCGCTTCCGCGCCGAGCACGACGTGGCGATGGCGGGGTCGTGAAGACCGGCATGCAGCAGTCGGTGCGGCTCGGCCAGGAGCTCAAGATCAATCCACGCCTGTACCAGGCGATGGACATGCTCTACATGCCACTGCTCGACCTGCAACAGCATCTCAAGCAGGAACTGCTCGTCAATCCGTTCCTTGACCTGGTCGAGGAGGAGGACGAGGCCGAGGTGGGCGAGGAGACGGCGGCGGAAGCCGATGCGACGAACGATGCCGAGATCGGCGAGACGCCGACGCCGACCGCCACCGAGGACGAATCCCGGTGGGAGGAGATCCTCCTCAACGGCTTCGATGTAGGTGGCGGGCGCGAGGAGCGCGATGACCGCGAACACTACGAGCCTACCACCGTCGCGACGCGCGGGCTCGACGACCATCTGCGCGACCAGCTCCGCCTGCTCGACCTCTCGGAGCGCGACGAGCTGCTCGCTGAGGAGTTCATCGGCAACATCAATGAAGAGGGATACCTCTCGGCGAGCCTCGACCAGATCCTCAGCGGCGTGAACGAGATGGTGATGCAGGCCGCCGCCGCCGCGGACGACCAGCGCGAGATGCCGCTCTTTCGCATGGACGAAGCGGAGGTGATGCTGCACATCGTCCAGGGCCTCGAGCCTGCGGGCATCGCTGCGCGCACGCTGCACGAGTGCCTGACGCTGCAGCTCAAGGACTCCGGCCTCGTGGGGACGCTCTCCGAGCGCATCGTGCGCGAGCACTTCCAGGAGCTCATCGCGCACCGCTGGATGGACATCGCGCGCAAGCTCGGCGTCACGCCCACGGAGGTGCAGGCGGCGGCGGACGAGGTCGCGAAGCTCAATCCGAAGCCCGGGCGCGCCTACTCCGAGGGCAGCGACAACTACGTGGTGCCCGACCTCATCGTCGAGAAGATCGACGGCGAGTACCTGATCTTCATCAACGACGCGCACCTGCCGCGGCTCAAGCTGAGCCGCGCCTACCAGGAGATCGCGCGCGACAAGAAGAAGTTCGATGGCGAGAACAAGGAATTCATCACGAGTCGGTTGAGTGCCGCGCAGTGGCTCATCCAGGCCATCGAGCAGCGCCGCCAGACGATGCTCAAGGTGATGCACTTCATCGTGGATCGTCAGCACGACTTCTTCGAGAAAGGAGTGCAGGGGCTCCGTCCGCTCACGCTGCGCGAGGTGGCAGAAGCGATCGGCATGCACGAGTCCACCGTCTCGCGCGTCACCAACGAGAAGTTCGCCCAGACGCCGCGCGGCGTGCTGCCACTCAAGTTCTTCTTCTCGAGCGGCATCAAGAGCAGCGACGGCGAGGACGTCTCGGCGCGCGGCATCCGGGCGACGATCGAGAAGCTCGTCGCCGACGAGGACACGAAGAACCCACTCACCGACCAGGCACTCGTCGAGCTCCTCGAGCGGGACGGCGTGCAGATCGCGCGCCGCACCGTGGCCAAGTATCGTG
>JANOTV010000111.1:0-2834 GCA_031416495.1 Gemmatimonadota bacterium | reverse complement strand
GTGCGTGCGAGGGTCGTCGTGCTGCTCCCCGAGGAAGACGATGTCTGCCTTGACGAGTTCGGCGACCATGACCTCAAAGTCCGCGAACCGGTTCTTCCGC
The DNA here is from genome assembly GCA_031416495.1 of Gemmatimonadota bacterium. GTDB lineage: Bacteria > Gemmatimonadota > Gemmatimonadetes > Gemmatimonadales > Gemmatimonadaceae > Pseudogemmatithrix. Next base: position 2,734 of record JANOTV010000111.1, on the reverse strand, counting down.
GTGTTGAAGACGCGATGGGCGACATAACCGGCGGCGACTGGGCCACCGTTTTTCGCGGCGGCGGGCGCGGCCGTCTGCTGCGCTTCCTGAGCGTCCACTCCGGTGGTGGCGGCAGCAATAAGGCTGAATAACAAGATATAACGCATTAAATATTCTCTAGCTTGGAGGTCTGGGAATGCCGGAGAGTTCCACGGCTGTGCATCGCACATCAAAAGCAGCTATACTATCGTAAATATGCTTATGTATTCTCGCGAATCTACACGGGCACTAGAAGCAGCCACCGACGAACTCGCGCGTCTGGATGCCCTCTGTCTGTTCGCACCCCGCGCAGCGAGCATCGCGCTCAGAATGCGAGCCATCGCCGCGCTCGCCCACACAGGTACCAAAGGTACGCGTGCGCTCTTCCGTGCGTTCAGGCGCACCGAGGACGGCGCGCTCCCAGCGACACCTCCGGAAGAATACCGCTGGCAGACATTCCTCGGTGAAGAGGAGCGCCGAGCGCGCAGCGGCGCTTTCCCCTCGGTCTCGCGGCTGGAACGATCAGGCGTGTCCATCCCTCGCGATGCGGCCGCCCGCACGGAGAACGCGCTTCGCTCATCCACCCCGCGCCTGCCGGCGCTCCTCCGCGCACTCGATGTCGCCGCCGCGGTGCCCGACCACTCGCTCGGTGAGGCCGCCGCGGCACTCATTCTCTGCGCCGAAGGACGCACCGACCAGATCCGCCTCCTTCCCTTCGATGGCGTGCGCGGCCCCGCCCGCGACGAGGCGAAGGCGCGGTGGATCTCCGGCGAGCAGGAGGCGTGGATCGCGCTTGGTCTCGCATCGCTCGATACGCGCGCGCGGCATTGTCGGCTGGCCGTCGGTCGCCTGCACGATGGTCTCGACGCTGAGGATGCCTCGCTCGGCGAGATGGGACGCGCTGCGATCACCGCGCGCGAGGCGCTGGCGGTCCTTCGGAACGACGCCTCGACGAGCATGCCGCTCCTCGCCTTGTCACTCGGAGTCTCGCGGCCCGCGGCCGCCGACGCACTCGAGCTGCTCAGATCAATCGGAGTCGTCACGGAGGTGACGGGACGTCGGCGCGACCGCGTCTACGCCTGGACGGCTGCCCTCGCCGTCGCTGATGCGCTCGCCTCACCCGATGCCGTGACGGCTGCAGACTCAACCGACTCGAGCAGACTCGCGTGAACTGAGTATCGGACGAAGGACGGACGCTGCGCACCGTCATCCGGGGCGAGTTGTGCCAGTTATCCGGAGGCGCATCGAGGCGTTCCAGTGACCGTAGTGAGAAGGCGCTCGTTTTAGAGATATGCGTCAGATCGGTTCACTCTCCGCGCTGATCGCGGCCATCGCGATGACCGCCTGCCTCCCACCGGGCAGCAGCGGGCCGGGGCGCATGCCCACGGACGCGGACTACCTGCGGTCTCGCGATCTCATGGTGCCGGTGCACGGCGTCTCGCGGCGTCAGCTCCGCGACACCTACTCGGCGCCCCGCAGCGGCGGCCGAGCGCACCTCGCGCTCGACATCATGGCGAAGAAGGGCACGCGGGTCGTCTCGGCAGACGACGGCGTGGTGCTGCGGGTGACGACCAACGACCTCGGCGGCCGCGTGGTCTATGTCGCGGACCCAGCCCGTCGCTTCGTCTACTACTACGCGCACCTCGACAAGTGGGTGTATCCTTTGAGGGAAGGACAACGCGTGAAACGCGGCGAACTGCTCGGGACGGTCGGTACCACGGGCAACGTGCCCCGGAACGCGCCGCATCTCCATTTTCAACTCATGCGCATGACGCCCGGCGGTCAGTACTGGAACGGCCCGCCGGTGAACCCCATCCCGCACCTCCGAAGGAAAGGCAAAGAACGATGACCGCGATGACGGGGAAGGAACGCGCCGAACTGCGCAGCGAATGCAATCGCCTCAAGCCGACGGTGCACATCGGGCAGGAGGGACTCACGCCGTCGCTCGCGACGGCACTCGACGACGCGCTCCGCACGCGCGAACTGGTGAAGGTCGCGCTCAACAAGTCGGTCGACCTGACGGCGAAGGAAGCCGCGGAGACACTCGCGGCGCGCGTGCGTGCCGAGGTGATTCAGGTGATCGGACGCACGGCGACGCTCTACCGCTTCAATCCCGAACTCAAGCGGAAGTCCGGCGCGCAGCCGCCATGGCGCTAGCCGCCGAGGGCCTTTAGGACGCGCCATGGAGTGATGGGAAGCTCCGTGATTTCCACGCCGAGTGCATCCGCGACCGCGCCCGCGATCACCGCCGCCGTCGGAATGATCGCGGGCTCTGCGATCCCGCGCACGCCCACGTGGTTCGCGAGCGGGTCGGCGCCGTCGAGGAACCATCCGTCGATGACCGGGATGTCCATCATCGTCGGGATCTTGTAGTCATGCAGGCCGACGTTGAGCGGCAGCCCAAGCCGTTCATCGAGTGCGCGCTCCTCGAAGAGGGCGAAGCCGAGCCCCTGGATGATCCCGCCCTCGAGTTGCGACTCGGCGAGCGTGGGATTCACGATCCGTCCGGCGTCATGCACGGCGACGATGCGCACCACGCGCACCACACCCGTGTCCACGTCCACCTCGACTTCGGCGAACTGTACGCCCGTCGTCACGATGCTGGCCGTATCGGGGTTCGGACCGCGCGACCCATGACCCTGGATCATCACGTTGCCGAGCTTTGCGGTGATCTCGCCGAACGCGAGCGATCGGTCGGTGTCGCGCACGATCGCTC
>JANOTV010000110.1:0-8050 GCA_031416495.1 Gemmatimonadota bacterium | reverse complement strand
GTCAATGGCGCGACCACGGCATCCGCAGCGCGCACCGCATCCTCCGAGTCGCCGCAGACAAGCACGAGATGTGCACCCGCCAGCCGCTGCTCGCTCACTTCCACACCGAGCCGCTCCACCGAATCAGCACTCGCACGCAGTCCCGCCGTATCGACGAGCCGCAGCGGCCATGGATCATGGTCGACGAGCACTTCGACCGCGTCGCGCGTCGTGCCGGGCACCACACTCACGATCGCGCGACGCTCGCCGGCCAGCGCGTTGAACAATGACGACTTGCCGGCGTTCGGTGCGCCGGCGAGAACCACCGTCACGCCATCGCGACCGAGTTCGGCCGCCGGCAGTGTGGCCATCAGCGCCTCGAGCTCGGCGATCACTCGCTCACTCGCTTCGAGCGCACGCGCACGCGGCTGCGGTCCGTCGTCCTCGCCGGGGAAGTCGATGTCGTAGGCGATCAGCGCCTCGACGCCAATCAACGCGGAGCGCAGCGCCGTGAGGCGATGCGAGAGCGCGCCCGAGAGCTGGCGCAGCGCCGTGCGGTGCATCGCGCGCGAGCGGGCATCGATGAGGTCACCGATCGCCTCCGCCTGCAGCAGGTCGAGTTTGCCGTTGCGGACGGCGCGTTCCATGAACTCCCCCGCCAGCGCTGGACGCGCGCCCGCCTGCACCAGTGCCGCGAGTACCGCTGGCGGGACGAACGCGCCGCCGTGCACGGAGAACTCGACCACATCCTCGCCGGTCGCCGAGCGCGGCCCGGCGAAGATGGTCACCAACGCATCGTCGAGCGGTTCATCGTGCGCGTCACACGCGTGGAGTGTGACGCGGTGTGGTGTGCGCTCCGACAGTGCGGCGGACACCCCGACGCGCGCGGAGATCGTTCGTGCGCCTGCCCCACTCAGGCGAATGACGGCGAGGGCACTGCGGCCCGGCGCCGTCGCGACCGCGGCGATCGTGTCGCCGCGGAGATCAGCGCTTCTTCCGCTCGCTCCCATCAGGCTGCTTCTTCCGCTTGCTCCCATCAGGCTGTCTCTTCCGCTCGCCCGCGTCGGAGACGACCGCGGTCGGCTTCACCTTCGCGCGCTCGTTCGCGATCAGCCATTGCTGTGGCAACGCGGCGAGATTCTGCACCGCGTAGTACAGGTTGAGGCCCGACGCGAAATTGAGCAACGCCACCGTCATGATGACCGGCATCAGGTAGCTCATCATCTTCATCTGCGGGTTCGGCGGCACATTGCGCATGCCCACCCACGACAGCGCGTACATCGACGCGCCCATCGCCAGCGGCAGGATGTAGTACGGATCCTTGAGCGAGATGTCCGCGAGCCACATGAACGACACGCCGCGGAACTCGATCGTGTTCTGGAACACGAAGAAGAGCGCGAAGAGGATCGGCATCGGCAGCAGCATCGGCAGGCAGCCCGAAAGCGCCGCGAACGGACTCACGCCGGCGTCGGCATACACCTTCATGACGGCCGCGCGCTGCTTCTCCGGATCGCCTTTGTGTTTGTTCTGCTCCGCCTGCACCGTCGGCGCGATGCGCTGCATCTGGATGCTCGAACGCATCATCCGGCTGTTGAGCGGCCACATGGCCAGGCGGATCACGACGCCGAAGATGACCAGGATCCAGCCGTACTCGATCTGGAGCGTGCGCTTCATCCAGAGCAGCACACGCATGACGATGGTGGCGAAGGGCTGCACCACGCCGCTCGCGAATCCGCCGTACGGGTTCGAGTCCTTGAACTCGCGGCCCATCGCCACCAACCGTTCCCACTCCTGCGGACCGGCATAGAGCTCGAAGCGGATGCCGTTCTCCGGGAGCGACGCGATCACCGTGCCATGCGCGCGCCCTGCAACCTTGTTCACGCGCGGCGCGCCGGTGACCTGCACCTCGGCGAACGGACTCACCGCCGAGTCGGGTGTCAACACACCGACGAGGAAGTACTTGCTCTTCGCTGTTGCCCAGGTGATCGGACCAGGCTGCAGGATGACCTCACCCGGATCCGGCTTGCGGAAGTCCACGCGCGCGGCGCCGCCCTTCGCCGGCTTCATCGCATACGCGAGATGCCGAAAATCCTCCGTCGTATCCGCTTCCTGCGAGGCGAAGCCCGTGGGCAGGTCGATCAACAGGAACGCCGGTTGCGGCAATCCCTCGGAGCGGAACGAGACGTCGCTGAGATAGTTGTCGGTCGCGAGCAGGTACTCGATCTGCACGCGCGCGCCACCGGCCATGCCGGTGAACGAGACGCGCGGACGTCCACTGACCGTGTCGCGCACGGTCGCGAAGTCCACCTGGTCGATGTTGATCGTGTCGCCGCCGGCGATGAGGCGGTACTTCAGCATCGGCTCACGACCGTGCGCGAGACGCACGGTGCCTTCGCCGCCGCCGAGCCGCACGTAGCGGGGCAGTTCCGCCGAGACGAACGTCGCGCCGCGCGACGAGAAGTTGAACGACGTGAGTTCGTTGGAAAGACTCAGTGTCTCGGCCACAACGGGTGCGGCTTCGGCCGTCGCCGTAGCCACGGGGGGCGTCTCGCCGACCGTCGCTGCGGGGGTCGGAGCGCCCAGCGCGGGCGCAGCGGACGGCGAGCTCACCTGCGGCTGTGTCACCGGTGCCGGGACGTCGCCGCGCGGAAACAGCAGCGGCGTGACGATCACGACCGTTCCGGTCAGCAGCAGTGCGAAAAAGAAACGCTTATCCATCGCTGGAGGATGTAGACGGAGGTGAGGTGCGCGTGGACGGCGGATCCGGGACTGGATCGAAACCGCCGGGGCGGAACGGATGGCAACGCCCGATCCGCTTCACTGCAAGCCAGCCACCACGCAGCGCTCCGTGCTTCTCGAGCGCCTCGATGGCATAGTTGGAGCAGGTTGGATGATAGCGACATGCCGCGGGCAGGATAGGCGACAGCACCACCTGGTATGCACGCACAAACAAGATGAGGACGAGCTTCATGCCGTTCTCCCGAGGCGATCCACGATGCGCGACACATCCGCCGAGAGCGCGCGGAAGTCGGCGTCATAGGCGGAAGGCATCGCGCGCAACACAAGGTCCACCGGCGCACCGGCGTCGAGTGTCGTCAGCAACGCCTCGCGGGAAAGTTCGCGCAGCCGACGCTTCACGCGATTGCGCGCCACCGCGCTCTGACGATGCCGCGGCACGATGACGCCGACCCGCGAATGTCCATGAAGAAGGGAAGCGATATACCGGACCTCGAGGTGCGTGGTCCGAAATCGCTTCCCTTCCTGGCGAACCAGATCGAGGTCCGCCTTCCGCGTCAGCCGCTTGGCCGAAGGAAAGCGGCGTTCGACGTCAGGCGCCAGCGTACTTTGACGGCAGCTTCACGGTCAACAGCTTGCGTCCCTTCTTGCGACGGCGGCTGAGGACCTGGCGGCCCCACTTGGTTTCCATGCGCGCGCGAAAACCATGCGTCCGGACACGACGCTTGTTGCGCGGGCGATAAGTCGGCTTCCCCATCGTTACTCCGAAAGGCTGAGAAAAACAATCACGGACAGACCGCTAAACGTAGTGGCGTCTACGGCTTAGGTCAACCCAATGTGAGTGCCGAATACTCTGGCTCGGACACACGAGCGTTGACTTGTCCACAGGCCGGGGGTAGCTTCGACCCCCCACTAGATATCCACACTGCGCTCGACAAGAATGTCCCTCACCGCCACCGAAGTTTGGGCGCGCCTGCTCGTCAGGGCCCGCATCGAACTCTCGGATCACATAGTTGATACCTGGCTCGTGCCGCTCACTGCGGCGGAGTATTCCGGTGAAGCACTGACGCTCAACGCCCCCGACCAGTTCTCGGTCGAGTGGAACGAGCGTCGACATTCGGCGATCCTCGAATCCCTGGCACCCGTCGCACTCGGCCACCCGCTCAAGATCGAGCTGCGAGTGCAGCAGGAACGGATGCAGCGGTCGCAGATGGATCTGTTCGTGCCAATCAAGGGACACGATCGGCCCATCATGGCGCCAGATAAGCCACAGCAGAATGTCACGCTGAGCTCGCTGAATAATAGATATACCTTCGACACTTTCGTCATCGGCAAGTCCAATGACCTCGCGGCTGCCGCTGCCATGGCCGTCGCCGCCGCCCCCGGAAAGACCTACAACCCGCTCTTCTTCTACGGTCCGACGGGACTCGGGAAGACCCACCTGATGCAGGCGATCGCGCAGGAGATCCTGCGCCATTCGCCCAATACGCGCGTCACCTACATCACCACCGAGCAGTTCACCAACGACGTCATCACGTCCATCGGCAAGGGCGCGATGCATGACTTCCGCCGTCGCTATCGCGAGACGGATCTGTTCCTCGTGGACGATGTGCACTTCATTGGCGGCAAGAACTCCACGCAGGAAGAGTTCTTCCATACGTTCAACGCGCTCTATGAAGCAGGGCGTCAGATCGTCCTGACCTCCGACCGGCCGCCGTCCGACATCCCGAAGCTTGAGGCTCGACTCGCCTCCCGCTTCGCATGGGGCATGGTCGCCGACGTCGGGCAGCCGGATCTCGAGCACCGCATTGCGATCCTGCGCCGCAAGGCGGAGATGGACCACCTCGAGCACACGATCCCCGACGAGGTGCTGCACTTCATCGCAGACCACGTCCAGTCGAACGTGCGCGAGCTCGAAGGCTCGATCATCAAGCTGCTGGCGTACGCCTCGCTCAAGCACCGCACAATCACCCTGGACTTGGCCCGCGAAGCATTACGGGACAAACTGCGTTCGGCCGATGCCAATCCGCAGCGTTCCGAGCGACAGGATCGCATGGGGCAGATCCAGCAGCGCGTGGCCGGTGAGTGGGGCGTGACGATCGAAGGGCTACAGTCCAAGACGCGCACCAGGAACCTCACGGTGCCACGGCAGGTGGCCATGTATCTGGCGCGCGAGATCCTAGGCCTTCAACTCGTCGAGATCGGCCAGGCGTTCGGTGGTCGCGACCACTCGACGGTCATCCACTCACTGGACCGCGTAACCGATATGATGAGGGAAAGCGCGGAGTTCCGGGGGCGCGTGGACAAGGTGAGGGAAACTGTGCGACACTCCACATGATGCACATGTTTCCAACGCGCAACATCTGTGGCGGAGCGGTTTCCACGCGCGTCCACAGGCTCCCCACACCGAATGCACGTGAGACAACGCCGCGGAACGACTGCAACTACAACGCGTTGCGCAGTTAGTCCACAATCCACACCTTACTACTACTACTACTGAATATAAATTCAGCTTTAGAATAAGCAGTCAACTCCGGTGATGCACAAAAATGCGCATCACCATCGCCCCAAAACACAACCAGGACCATGCGCTTCACCATCTCTCGCGAAAAGCTTCAGGAAGGGCTCGCCGCCGTCGCACCAGCGGTCCCCAACAAGACGACGTTGCCCGTGCTGGCCAATCTTCTGGTCCAGACGACCGACAAGGGCATCCGCATCTCAGGGACCGATCTGGACATCGCTGTGAGCACGGAAGTCACGGCAGATGTCGAGGGAGCAGGAGCAATCACGATCCCGGCCCGGAAGCTCAGCGAGATTGCGCGCGAGCTGTCGCCGGCACCGGTGAAGATCTCCGCGACTGGTGATCAGCGCGTTACCCTCGAGTGCGGCCGGGCGAAGTTCAGGCTGCTGGGTCTGCCGAAGTCCGAGTTCCCGAGCTTCCCGGCGATCCATTTCGAGAAGGCGATGCGGATTCCGTCGGGCGAGCTGCAGAAGCTGATCGGTCACACGGCGTTCGCGGCGAGCACCGAGGAGAGCCGGCCCATTCTGAACGGCGTACTCTGGGAGCTTCGTGGTGAACTGATGCGCATGGTCGCAACCAACGGTCATCGGCTGGCCAAGATGGAAGTCCCGGTGAGCGGCGCCCAGAAGGCCGATCTCATCATCCCGCCGAAGGCGCTCGAACATATTCGCCGGTTGTTCGCCGCCGAGGAGGAGTTGGAAATCGCGCAAGGCGAGAATCACCTCGGGTTCCGCTCGCCGTTCACGTCGGTGTTCACGCGCCTCATCGAAGGCCCGTACCCGGGCTACGAGCAGGTCATCCCGAAAGACAACGACAAGTATGCGATCCTCGACCGTGCCGCTTTTACGAGCGCACTGAAGCGCATGAGCGTCGTCGCATCCGACCAAACACACCGCATCCGGCTCTCGTTCAACGCGGGCATGCTCAAGTTCTCCGTGAGCACGCCGGACCTGGGCGAAGCGCAGGACGAGCTGCCGATCCGCTACGAGGGCGACCCGCTCGACATCGGGTTCAATGCGGCCTACCTGCTCGAGATTCTGCGGTACATGCCGACGGACGAAGTGCGCATGACGTTCCGCGCACCGGAACGTGCGTCGACGATCGAGCCGGAAGGATGGGCGGATGCGGCCAAGTATCTCTGTCTGCTCATGCCGCTGCGCCTGGTCGACTGACGCGCCTCAGCGATGCAGCAGGGAGATCCGGGAGCGCTGCGTGAGTTGCTGGGTGCGTCGTCGACTGATGAGTGTCAGGTGAAGTTCGGCGTCTCCTGACGCAAACGCGGCCACGCCCGACTGCACATCGACCTCGTACATCATGGTGCCGGTCCCTTCGCCCGTGATGCGCACCGGCTCGCCGAACTGCCGTCCTGATCCATCGAGTCGCGTCGTCGAGCGCCGCTCGACTCGGACTACGACCACGCTGTCACGCCACGTCCCGTCAACCACGCGGAACAGCCTCGTCACGCGCGCGGTGAGAGGGATGGAATCACGACAGACCGTGTAGGTGCCGGAGTCCGTCCACTCCCTGCCAGGCCGGAGCGTGTCGGGCATCGACAGCCAGAGTTCGCGCACGACCGGAACGACCGTGCCGGGAGAGACGCCACAGTCGGCGCCCGGGGTGATGAACTCCGGGATGCTGGACGGCACTGGCTGGCGCGCGTTGAACGAGAACGGCAGCGCGATCTCCGGCAATCGCGAGAGTGTGTCACCCACTGCGCCGCCCACGCGATAGTCGGTGACGGAGCCAAGGAACAGTCGTGGATATCCCATGCTCGGCTCCGACCACGTCACCGTGAGCTGCGACTGCACCGTGTCGATGCGCGGCGCGGAGACAGTGTCGTACCGTGACTCGAGCACCGCCGCGATATGGATCGTCTGCTCGACCGGCGCGCCCGTACGCCGCACGATCCACGCCGCCGCCGGGTCTCTCGGCACGGCGACCCCATCCACCGGCGGCGTGGCGTCGGGTCGCGCGAGACCCGGGGCACCACCGCTCGCGCATGCGGCCGTTGCGAAAGAAAACAGCACCGCGCCGAGGACGACCGGGCGAGACGCCCATGTGTTGATCATGAAAAGAAGATGGCAGGAAGACATGACGGGGTATACCCCGCATCCCTTCCTGCCATCTTCGCTTGCAGGTCCGCCTGTAAGCCGGGTTCTGTCGGAGCCTTGCGACTCCGGACGATCATTTCTCTCGGCACACGGTCGCCCGTGCACTCTAGCGGCCAACCCGCGGCGTCTTTGTCGCAGAGGACTGCTGCTCGCCGCCTATTTGGCCTTGCTCCCGCTGGGGTTTGCCGTGCCATCCATGTTGCCATGGATGCGGTGGGCTCTTACCCCACCTTTTCACCCTTACCTCCACTGTCGTGAAGGCGGTTTGTTCTCTGTGGCACTGTCCGTCACGACGCTTTGATGCGGCGCGCCCAGGTGTTACCTGGCAACGTGTCCAAGGAGCCCGGACTTTCCTCGGCGCAGGCGAACCCACGACGCGATCGTCCGGCGGACCTTCACCGAGAAATATAATCACTCCGATGACGAATGCAGTGATCGGCGCCGGCACGGTGACGGGTCAGTGACCAGCAGTGCATAAGGTCCACGCGTCCGGAGTTCACTCCTCGTCAGCCAAGGTGGTCCCATGTCAGTGGTCGTTCGCATGCTGTCTGCGCCGGTGCTCACTGTCCTGGAACCCCATGAGCGTCCGCGCGTCGATGCCGCCGGCGCCGGCATCTATCGCGCGATCCATCGCGAGACCGTCGCCGATGCCCTCGAGGAATTGAAGCATCGTCGCATCAGCGCCGTACTGCTCTCCGTCGTA
>JANOTV010000109.1:0-15518 GCA_031416495.1 Gemmatimonadota bacterium | reverse complement strand
GCGGACGATGAGGCCTTGCTGCGGAATCGAGAAATCCATCCGGAGGTCCCTGTGGAAGTGTCTTCCGGAATATACTGGACTGAGACCTCCGGGTCACCCTGACCCAACACCTGGCCCGTCAGGGAATACCGGCCCTCTGGGAGTGCCCGACTTGCCCTCTGCGTCGAGCCGGCCGCAGACCGCCTACGGCTTCCGCAGCCGTACGCTGCCGTTCACGGTGCTCGCCCTGATGCGCGCCCCACCAGTGCCGATGTCCGCGCGGATGCGCCGCGGGTTGATGTCGCCATGCAGCGTGAGTGGGAAATCCGACGAGATGCGGCCGTTCACCGTCGACAGGTTGACCGTGGCGTTGGTGTTTGACGGGATCTCCACGGTGATCGATCCGTTGACCGTCGTATACTCCGTGTCCTCGGTGACCGACCCGCCATTCCGCACGGTGATGCTGCCGTTCACGGTGCTGGCCTCCACACGTCCGGCCACGGAGAACGCCTCGAGGTCGCCGTTCACCGTGCTGGCGCGGATGTCACCGTGCGTGCCGTCCACGCGGAGGTCGCCGTTCACGGTCGATGCATCGACCTTCGCGTTCGTCGGCACCTTCACGACGAACTCGACCTTCACGTCGTTGCCGCGGCGCCAGCCGTCGCTGTCACGGCCGCCGTTGTTGCTGCGATAGCCGCTCTCGTCGCAGGTCGCGCGCTCGCCCCAGAGGGCGCAGAGGATGATGTCCCCGCGACCGCTGCCCGCCATGCGTGCCTCGATGCGCACGTCATCAGGATCTCCGCGGCGCCAGCTCTTCACGGCCGTCACCTCGACCTTGTCGCTCGTGCCCGCTTCGATGCGCACGAAACCGTTCACGTTGCGCAGGAACACGGTGCGGCCGGCACCGAGATCGCCCGACCAGTTCCACGTGGTGCTCTCCTGGGCGCCCGCTGTCGCGCTGCCGACCGCGAGCAGGGTTCCGACCATCAACAGGCTCTTCCTCATGATGTCGCTCACTCCTGGTTGCCGCGCGCCGCGAGGCGACGGATGGTGATGTTGCCGCTGAAAGTCTCTGCCGAGATGACCGAACCGCCGGCGCCGATGGTGAACTGCATGCGCCGCCGCCGCCCCGCGGACTGCCCGGGCTCGAGCGTGAGTGGGAAGTCGCTCGCAATGCGTCCGCTGAACGTCTCGAGCTCGAGACGCGCGCCGGCGTTCGCCGGGAGGGCGAACTCGACGCTGCCGGAGTGCGCGTTGAAGCGGTATGTGCCGGTCGGGGAGAACGGTCCGTCGTATGTGAGGTCGCCGCTCACGGACGAGGCTCGGATGCCGTCGAGTCGGCTGTTGCGCAGTTCGATCTCGCCACTCACGGTCTCGATCTCGAGGTTGCCGCCGAGGTCGCTGAGCCGCAGGTCGCCGCTCACGCTCTCCACGAGGATGCGGCCGCGTGCGCCGGAGAGATCCACGCTGCCAGAGACACTGGCGATGTCGAGACGCTCCTCGACATCCCGGATGATCATGTCGCCGCTCACGCTATTTGCTTCCACCGCCGCGCGCGTGCCGCGGATCTCGATGTCGCCGGAAACGGCGTTGGCCGAGACCCGTGTGCCGACGGGCACCGTGAGTTCGTAGCGCGCGCGTCCGAGCCGGCCGCCCACCGAGCGGGTCTCGATGGACACGCGCGTGCGGCTGAACGAGGTCTCGAGCCGCCCGCGTTCGACGGTCGCGACGATCCTGATCTCGTTGGTGGTGCCCGCCGTGACGCGGATCTCGCCGCTCACGAGTCCGAGATTCACCGAGCCCATGCGGTCGAAGGTGAACGAGGTGTCCACGCTCTGGCGATCACGATCCCAGTCGCGGTCGCGGTTGCCCTGAGCTCCGGCGGGTGATGCCAGGAGCGCGAGGGCCGCGAGCGCGGCGGTAAAGAACGGGTACGGGCTGGTTCGCATCATGGTCATCTGTCTCAGGTGCCTGCGGGCAGCGTCGCCGCGCCACGCAGGAGGGTGAGCTTGCTATGGTAGGCGCGCGTGTACTGCGTCGCGAGGAATCGGCTCGCGGGGGCGTTCTCGAGCGCCTGCTGGCTCTCGGCGATCGCCGTGTCGATCAACTGCATGTTCTCTTCGAGCACGGTGACGATGCGCGGGTCGAGCGAGGCGCGCCGCTCATCGAGCATCGCGTCGAGTTCTGCAATCTCGCGGTCCATCATCGCGACGGTCGCGTGGAGCGACGCCTGCTGCACCAGCTCCGGTGACACGGTGGGCTGCTCCTCCACGACCAGGCCCGTTGCGACCGATGCCGCCGGTGATGGCAGATCGAGCGTGCGGCCGGTCGCGAGCGTCCAGGTGACAGTCGCCGTCGCCGCGATCAACAGCGAGGCCGCGGTCGCGAGGCGCACCGTCCGGCTCGAGTAGAATCGGCGTGGCGCGTTCTCTCTGGAGCGAGCGATCGCCGCGATCGGCCCGACGGACGGAGAGACGAAGGGAGCGCCCAGGCGCTCGTCGATCCCCGCCCACAGGTCCCGCGAAGACAACAAGAGCGGCAATGCCGCAGCCTCGGCGCTGATGCGTTCGAGGTCGGCCCAGACGAGCGCGCACTCGGCGCACTCCGCGCGGTGCGCTTTGCTCTCGACGTCGTGTCCCATCTGGTCCAGCGTGTCTTCGGTCATTGGGTCAACATCCTCCTCAGCAGCATGCGTGCGCGGTGCAGCTGGGACTTGCATCCCCCACTGGTCACACCGAGCATCGTCGCGATCTCCTCGTGCTTGTAGCCTTCGATGTCGTGCAGCACGAACACCTTCCTTGCACCAGCCGGCAGCGTGGCGATGGCCCGCTCGAGATCAAGTGAGAGTCCGGGCACCGGCAGCGACCGCACATCGCCGTAGGAGATGGTGTCCATGTCCTCGACCCCATCGTCATGCCTCGCCCTGCGGCGGCCCTCCGATTCGCGGTCGTTGAGCACCACGTTCACCGCGAGGCGGTGGAGCCAGGTGCTGAACTGCGAATCGCCGCGGAACAGGGCGAGCTTCTCCCACGCCCTCACGAACACATCCTGCGTCAGCTCCTCGGCACGACCTCGCTCGCTCACCATCCGCATGCAGACCGAGAAGACCCGGTCGACGTGCGTTCGGTAGATCCGTTCGAATGCGCGCCGGTCGCCCTGTGCGGCGAGCGCGACGTCATCGGTCAGGAGTGTGTTCCGGGTGGATTCTGGAGTCAGTGTCAGCGGTATGGTCATACAGCGCCGGATGATCAGTCGCCGGATAGGATGGTATGGTGGAGCAAAAGGTTTGAACGGGGTACCTTCCATGCAACCGACACCGCACGGGTGCGAACACCGTAAGGTGGTCAGGTTCAGCAGTTGCGTACCCAATGGGAGCGTTCAGGATGCCGTACGAGCCAGCGAGCGATCTGGTTTTGCAGGGGACGGAGCAGGTGCCGGCCCCGCCGCCACCCATCCCGGCCCTACCCGCCGAGCCGGGTGCCGCGACGAGCGCGGCGTCCGGGACCATCCGGGATCAGATCCGCCAGCAGATCCGCGACCAGATCGCCGGTACGAGCCAGCCGTCCCGGTCCAGCGACATCCCGCCCGAGGTGATCCCGCTGGTGGGCATGACGCTCAGTATCCTCATGGCGATCATCATCCTGTTCCCCATCGCGCGCGCGATCGGCCGGATGATCGATCGGCGCACCGACCGGTCGCTGGTAAACGTGGCCGAGGTGGCACCCCAGCTGAGGATGCTGCAGGAGAGCGTGGACGCGATGGCGATCGAGCTGGAGCGGATCAGCGAGGCGCAGCGGTTCACGGCGAAGCTGATGGCGGAGAAGGTGCCGCAGGCGCTGCCGCGAGGATGAGCAGGGCGAGGAGCCGCGGTCTGGCTCCTCGGTCGCGGGCGAGCCATGGACCTGCCATGCGGTGCTCCTCGCCGTAGGGATCGTGCGAGATGCTCCCGCTCGCGAGCCGTTGAAGGTCGGCCTCAAAAGTCAGATCAGTCCCACTCCCTCCGGTCGGCGCACGAGCGAGCAGGTTCGCGAGCTGCCGCTCGACACCGGCGCCGCGGGCCGCTCGGAGCGCGATGAATGACGAGCTCAGGGACGACGCGCTGCCGGCGCGCGCGGCGATCGCGGTGCCCCGCAGCGAGGCATCGGCGCGATGGCGCAGGCGGCGTGTGAGCCGGGCGGCGGTCTCGTCCGATGCGGCGATCATCTCGGTGGCGGCGCGCGCGGTGGTGAAGCGCGCGAGTGCGCGGCGGACCTCGTGGATGAGTTCCGCGTTGAGGATCGTTGCTCCATCGGTTGCCAGACGGTTGGCCACGGTGGCCAGCCTCTCAGGTGAGTTCGAGACACGCCATCGCGACTTGCCGGCGCTGTCGGCGAGCTGACGTCCCGCCAAAAGTTCAATGCGGTCGTTGTGGGAGATGGCGGCGAGGAAGCAGGGGGAGGTGGGTCGGGGCGCGGTCATCACCGCGTATCGCGCACGTCCGAGATCAGCCCGCGACCAGGAGCTGAGCATCCGTTCCGTCGCGGCCATCCGCTCGGCGCTTCGCACCGCCAGACCGCGCGCGTACTGCTTGCGCATGAGCCGCGCGCCGAGTCGGAGCAGCGGCATCGATTCGGGTGGCGATTCGAATCGCGTCATGAGCACCTCCCGCCGCACGCTTCGCCCGCCGAGTCGCGCGATGCGTCCCTCGCGCTGCTCGTGCCGCGCGGGCGTCCATGCGCGGTCGGCATGCACCAGGATCCCGATGCCCTGCAGGTCCACGCCCTCGGCGAGGAGATCGGTCGTGAGCAGCAGCCGGACGCCGCGCAGGTCATCGCCGCGGAACGTCGTAGCACGCGGACCCACCGCGCGGAGCACCTCCTCGCGTCGCCAGCGGCCCTGTGCCGCGAGCACGCGGTCACCGACGAGCGCGACCACGGCAGGCTCGTAGCGCAGCACACTCCAGAGCGCGCGGACGGTGTCGGCGCTTCGCGCGAAGACCACGACTCGGGTCGTGGGATTGTCTCGCAGCAGCGCCCGAAGCGCATCGGCACGCGCGGCGGTGTCTGCTGCGACGCAGGGCTTGATGAGTGCGCGGAGCTCCCGCACCGCCGCCAGGTGCACGTTGAGCATCGCCGCCGCGTGCGCGGGCGTGTCCGGGGCGACCGGCTCGAGATCGGGGAATGCGAGTTGAGTGCTCTCGTCATTCACTATCCACTGCCTGAGGGCGGCGCGCGTGGGCCAGCGCCCTGCGTCGAGTGAATCAAGGAGCGCCGCTCCGCGTTGGATGCGCCGCCTGAGTGCCGCGTCGAGTGCGCCGAGGCTCGAGGCCCACGCCATTGCGAGCGTGATGCGCACGAGTGCGAGCGCGGGCGCGCCGTCGACAGCGGGAAAGGGAGGCGGGAGTCGCTCGAGGGCCCGCGCCACCTGCGCTGCCTGCGGCATCGGCACGATCGCGAGCTGGGGGAGAGTTCGAACTGCAGGCTTTCCGGCTGGCTCGTCCGTTCGGCGGACCACACAGCGCGCCGCCTCCGCCGCAGATAGCGATGCAGCACGAGCGCCGAGGAAGAGGCCGAGCAGCGCGTCGCGGTCGCGCGCGCGGTTGACGACGGGTGTCGCGCTCAAGAGCAGCACATGCGCGCCGGTGCAGAGGGCTGCGAGATGCGCATAGCGCCGGGTCGCGCGGTTGCGCGCGTGATGCGCCTCGTCGACGATCAGGAGCCGCTGCGTCGCGCGCTGCGTCTCGCACCCATGCATCAGAGCGGACGGCGTGGCGCGGCTCAGCGCCTCCATCGACACGAAGCGGATCGTCACACCCGCGCGCATCGTCGTGTCGGTCCATTGGTCGCGCAACATGGCCGGTGCGACGACGAGAATATCCTGATAGCGCTCCGCCACCGCGAGTGCGACGATGGTCTTGCCGGTACCGGGCGGATCGGCGAGCAAGGCACCGCCGTGCTCGCTGAGCGCCTGCTGAATGCGCTGCACGGCCGCGCGTTGGTCGGCCCGCAGCGTGAATGCGCCGATCGACTCGTCGCGCAGGTCGCCCGCCACCGGATGCGCCATCGCCCAGCAGTGGGCAAGGCGCGCACGCACCTGCGCTACGGCGCTCGCCGATTCCATGCGATCAGTGCTTCGACCTCTGTCGGCTCGAGTGCGAAGGCTCCCAGCACTGCGTCGTTCAGTGCGCTGGCCGACGGCACCTCACCCGCGGCCCCCGCGCGACCGAGCGGTGCGAGCAACGCGCGTGCCTCCTCCCACCGACGCGGTATGGGCAGGCGCGCGCAGGTCCAACCGAGGAATCGCCGATAGCCGCCACGCGCCGGCTCTGCGAGCGCCGAGAGCCAGGCACAGATGACGGCCGAGTTGAGCAGCGCGGCGAGGGCGTGCGCATCGTCCGCCGTCGGTGCGCGCACGACGTAGCAGGAGTTGAGCGGCACGGTGGCATCTCCTGCATCAAGGACGACGGCGCGCGGTGCGCGGCCGATGTCGCCCCATACGACACGCGGCTTGTCGCTGCGCGCCGCCGCCGTGCGGAAGAGTGACCACCATCGGCCGCCACGACCGTCGCTTCGCTGCTCGAGACGGCGGCGCCAGTGCAGGAGCCAGCGCCGTGTGTCGGTGGCGAGTACGGCGGTCGGCGCGCCGAGCTGGTCATGCGTCCAGATGATGGCGCTGCCCGCGCTCTCGTGACGCCATGCCGACAGATGCTCGCCACGGATGAGCGGACGCAGCGAGCCGGACTCGACCCAGTCCTCCGTCGTGCCGCTGCGCACGCGCGCTCGGGTGATCGAGTCGCGCGCCTCGATCCGCTCCACGACGAATGCTTCGTTGCATCCCGTCTTCACGCCGAGCATCGGACGGCCGAAGACGGAACTCGCGAGCGGCACTCCCGCTGCGTCGAGCTTCATGAACGCACTGCGCACGGGCGTCGGGAGCAACAGCCATGGCGCGCCCGGCGACTCGTCGATCGCGAGCGACGTGCGAGGAACCCGCCACACCTCGGAGCCGACTGCCGAATGTGCGGTGATCAGCACGTCGCCGGGTATCGCGATCGCGGTGCCTGCACGTCGGGCGAGCAATGCCGACGGGTACACCGCAGCGTCAAAGCCGGCGGAGCCTCCGGTCCAGTCGTCGATCGCCACCGGTGGCGCGTGGCGCGCGAGGTACTCCCGTACGCCGCCGCCCGCGAGCGCGATCCACAGCTTGGACGGGAGCAGCAACGCGATCACGCCGCCGGGGGCCGCGAGTTGCACCGCACGCTCGGTGAAGATCGCCGAGAGATCAGCCTGCGATGCGAATCCCCGACCTGCAGCAGCCGCCTCTGCGCCGTCGCGCCACGCGGCACAGCGATAGACGAAGAACCGCTCGCGCAGCGCGTCTCGCCCTGCCGCAGCGGCCATCGCGTGCGGACGCACCCAGGGCGGATTGCCGATCACCAGCGCGAAGCCGCCGTGCTGCGCCGCGTCGGGAAAGTGCGTCGCGAAGGAGAACGGAAGCGCACCGCCATCGCGCACCTTCCGGAGTGAGGCGCGCAGCGTGCGTGCCTCGAGGCGCAGCGCATCGAGTGCGCGCACGGATGCCGCGTCGGGGCCGCGTCGCTCGCTGAAGAGATCGCGGCCGCGTGCCGCGCTCAACATCTCCAGGCGCTCGGCGCCGATCTGCGTGAGTCGTGCATCTGCCGCTGCCACTGAGAGCGCACGCTCAGCGCGATCCAGCGCCCGTGATAAGGTCCGCTTGCGCGCGCCGCTCGCGCGCGAGTAGCGAAGCCTGAGAGGCTGCAGCGAACGACTCTGCGCCGTCACGACCGGGTGCGGCGCGAAGCCGTCGCCCGCCAGTGCATCTCCCTCGCGCACGTTGCGGTCGAGGTTGGGCAGGGGGAGCAGTCGCGCGGTGTCGTCGGTCTCGTCCTCGACCACGACAGACAGCCAGAGCCGCAGTTGGCAAAGCCAGACCGCGGTCGGATCGAGGTCCACGCCGAAGATCGAATGCGTGAGCACATGCCGCCGACGCGCCCCGAGCCCACGACTGTCACCAGCGGTCGCGCGACGCTCCGCGAGTTCCTCAAGCGCGAAGACGAGGAATGCACCGGAGCCGCAGGCGGGATCGATGAGGCGGAATCCGTCGAGGCGAGCGAGCGTGTCCATCGCGACAGACGCCGTCTCGTCAGCAGGAACCACAACCGCCCCGAGCGCCGAATCCAGCGCCTGCCGCGCCAGTCGCACGATCAACGCATGCGGCGTATAGAACGCTCCCGACGCTCTCCGGTCATCCGCCGCCATCAACGACTCGAATGCCCGGCCGAGCATCTCGGGATCCACCGCCGCATCAGACCAATCGGCGCTCGTCTCACGCGCAGTGAGCCGATAGCGCGCGAGCAACCCGCCGATGATCTCGCCGAGCGCCTCGTCGGTGAATCGCAGCGTGCGATGCCGTTTCTCGAGCGGCGTCCTCGTGAAGAGTCCGCCATTGAGGAATGGCACACGGCCGAACGCGCGCGCCGCCGTGGCACGGTTCGATACCGCCGTGTTCAGCGTGCCGAAGAAGAGCGGTTCAAGGAATCGGCGCTGCACACCGCGTCCACCACAGGCCTCTTCGAAGTGCCGTCGAAGAAAGCTGCGGTCGCGATCGAGCCAGCCCTTGGCCTCGAGGAAGGCGAGGAAGAGCAGGCGAGAGACGCAGAGCACGGCCATCGTGCGCCGGTCGCGCGGCTCGGCCGCGCCGATGGCGGACGAGGCGAGCGAATGCACGCAGCGCTCAAGGTCGCGATAGAAGCGGCGGGTGAGCGCGTCGCGGCCCAGTGTCTCGCGCCAGCGCAGGTGCATGAGGAGGTCGCTGCCACCATCGCATGCCGCGAGCGCAGCGCATGTCTCTGCGTCGGAGTTCAGCACGTGCAGCTGATCCACGACGAGCGCGCTGATGGGCCCGACGCCTCCCGGTGGCGGGGCCGCGATGATGATCGCGTGTGCGTCAGGATCGCGAGCGAGGAGCAACCAGAGATTGTCCGGGGCCTCGCGCGAAAGCGATCGTGCGGCGCTGGCCGCCGCGTCGCGCAGTGGAGGCGAGCCTTCGGTGATGACGAGAAAGTCGACCAGCAGCAGGCGCAGGGATCCCGCCGCTGCGGCGACGCGCACGCGCGAGGTGCCGGTCGTCAGGCCGAATCGCGCTCGCATGGTGCGCCCTACTTTCTGCGGCGGGCCGAACCCCAGACTCCCCGCGAGCGTCGCGAGCGGGTCGGCGCCCGGCTCCGTGTCGGAGAGGAGTCGCGCGGCTTCACGGGTGGTGAACACGTCGCCATCATCGGCGCGTGGCGCGCGGGGACCATCATTGAAACGGCGCGCGCGACATCGCGCGCGTTCGGCGAACCTGGCGCTGGGTCAGGGACCCATGCGCCGGTTCAACATCAGCACTCAGCTCGGCTCAAAACCCGCGACGATCATCCGGACGTCGGCAAAATCCTTCGCCCAGTAGCTCGGCTTCGCCACCTCGAGTTGCTCCCGGCTGAACGGTCCCCAGAGTGCCGCAACGGTGCGGACGCCCGCGGCATTCCCCGCCTGCACGTCGTGCGTCGAGTCGCCGACAAAGAGCGCATTGCCGGTTCTCGCGCTGAGCTTGTCGAGCGCGAAGTACACCGGCTCGGGCAACGGCTTGTGCGTCGTCGTCGCGTCCATGCCGACCACCACGCTGAAATACTCCTCGACGCCGAGGAACGCGAGCGAGCGCCGCGCGCCGACTTCGAGCTTCGAAGTCACGATCGCGAGCGGATGTCCGTTGCCATGCAACTCGCGCACGGTGTCGATCATCTCCGGATACGCCGTCGTCATCGCGTCGTGATGGGCCATCTGGAACTCGCGGTACCGCGCGCGCAGCGCGATCAGATCGGCATCGGAGACCGCCCACCGGCGCAGCATCGCATCGAGTGGCGTGCCGATCGCCGCCACCCAGTCGGGCACCGGCGGACGCAGCTCGCGCGTGTCGAAGGCGTACTCCATCGACGCGATAAGCAGCCCGATGGAATCGATGAGCGTGCCGTCGAGGTCGAAGAGGACGGCGGATCTGTGTGCTTTGACGGATCTCGGATTCACACGATGAATCTACGGGGAACGCGAGATGTATTCGCGGCCCTTCCATTCCACGCGGGCGCCGCGCACCACCGCCTCCACGCAGATCAGGGCGAATGTGATGGCCGCCAGCGGATAGGTGAGTCCCCAGAGCACGGAAAGCCTGAACCGCCGGTACACCGACGCCCAGAAGACCAGGTTCGCGGTGCCTGCGACCACGCCGAACCAGATGGCGCCCGCTCCCATGACGCTCACGAGACCGAGCACGAGCGCGACTATCGGTATCATCGTAAAGAGCGGCGACAACGGAAGGATCAGCGGGAAGAGAACCTTCAGCACCGGGTGGAAGGCCATCGCGTCGCGCCCGCCCGCATAGACGTTCTTGCCCCAGCCGCGGCGCAACTCCGCGAACGACGTGTACATGCGCGTGCTCAGGTGATCGAACCCCATCAGCATGTGCACGTTCAGTCCCTGCTCCGTCCACCGCTGCGCGAGCCGTAGGTCCTCGGCGACATGCGCGCGCACCGCCTCGTGACCGCCCATGCGACTGTACGTCTCGCGCGCCACGACGATGTACTGCCCGTTGGCGATCTTGTCGTGCGGCTTCCGCGACCGGCTCATCCGCTCCATGCCCGCATAGCGCGAGAGCAGCAGCAGGAAGATGAACGGCTGGATGACCTTCTCCCAGAAGCTGCCCATCTCCTGCTGGCCGCTCACGGTGAAGAGATGCGAGCCGCGCGCGGTCATCGCGTTCACGCTGCGCGTGAGCAGCTCGGGGCCATGCGTCGTGTCGGCGTCGGTGAAGCAGAGCAGGGTGCCGCGCGCAGCGATCGCGCCGTGATGACAGGCCCACTGCTTGCCGAACCATCCCTCGGCGAGGGGAGGCGGCGTGATGACCTTCACTCGTGGCGATAGCCGTCGCGCGATGTCGCCGGTACCATCGGTGGAGTGATCATCGACGACGATGACATCGAGCGCAGGCCAGGTGCTCGCGAGCACCGAGCGCACACACCGCTCGATGTTGCGCGCCTCGTTGCGCGCCGGGATGATCACGCTGATCAGCGGCGGGTCGGCAGGCGGGGCGGCCGGGTGTTCGTTGAGCGACTGTGCATCGAGCGCGTTCCACGCCGTGAACGCGAGCATCACGAGCCAGATGGCGGTCGCGAGCAGCGCACGCCAGCCGGGCGCGCTCCAGTCGATTGATGTGAGCGCGTCCATCATCGGTCAGGTCGCGATGGCGCCCGTCCGTTCCCCGCGCGCGAGTATCACGGACGCGGCCATATGTCCCGTCACGTTGGTGGTCGTGCGGAACATGTCTGGAATGGTGTCGACGCCCAGCAGGATGCCGATGCCTTCGATGGGAATGCCCGCCGCCATCAGCACCGGCACCATCACGATGATGGAACCACCGGGCACGCCCGGCACCGAGAACGACGTCACGAGCGACGTCACGCCGATGGTGACCATCTGCGCGGCGCCAAGGTCCACGCCATAGAGCTTCGCGATGAAGAGTACGCCGACGGTTTGTCCGATGCCGGCGCCAGCGCGGAACATCGATGCGGCGAGCGGGATGAAGAAGTTGCCGATCGCCGGAGGAAGCTTGAGGCGCTCTTGCACGCTCTCGAGCATCGCGGGCAGCGCGGCGAGCGACGAACGCGAGCTGAACGCGATGCCCTGCGCGGGCAGGCAGGCAGACGCGAACTCACGCAGTGGCACGCGGCCGAGTATCACCGCCGCGGGATACAGCACGAGCGCCATGAAGAGCACACAGAGGCTGGAGACGATCACGATGTAACCGACGAGCGCGCCCGCCGCCGCGAGTCCCATGCGGGCGGCGAGCGGCACCGCGAGGGCGAACACACCGATGGGCGCCAGTTCGAGGATCGCGCGCACGAGCACGAGCGATGCGTCCTGCACGCCCTCGAAGAACCTGATCACCGGCCTGCGACGCGCTTCCGCGACGCGCATCAGCGCCACCGCGAAGAGCACGGAGAAGACGATGAGCGGAAGCATCGCCCCATCGGCGGCGGCCTTCACCGGATTCGACGGCACGAGGCTCACGAGCCACTCGCCCGCGTTCGGTAGGTTCTTCGCGCCCGCGGCCGCCGACTCGCCCGCTGACGCCGCGCTCGCGCGGAGCGCATCCACGGCGGCAGGATCGAGCGAGATGGTCGAGAGCAGCGGTGCGCCGATCAGCAATCCTGCCGCGCAGGCCGCCGCGACGACGACGACGAACAGCACGAGCGCCCGCGCGCCGATGCGTCCGACGGCCGCCGGGTCGGGCGCGGAGGTCACGCCCACCACGAGACTGCCGACGACCAGCGGGATGACCGTCATCCGGATGGCGTTGATGAAGATCGTGCCGATCGGGCCGAGCACGGCGAACATGGTCTGGACAGCCGCAGCGTCGGAGCCGGCGAGTGTGAGGCCCAGGGCGAGACCCGCGAGCAGGGCGATCAGGACCTTCGTTGTTAGCGACATGCGCAATAAGATGGTGCGGGGAGCGGCGGCTTGGAGCCGAGCACCGCCGTGGGTACGATTATGTGACCCCCCACATCAGGCATGGCACGATGAAATCCGGTTCAGAGATGATCGCAGAGGCCAAGTCGCGCATCCGCGAATCGAGCGTCGCGGCGTTGAAGCAGTCGATGGGCACGGGCGCGCAGCCCGTGATCCTCGATGTGCGCGAGCCCAACGAGACGAACCTCGGCTGCATCCCCGGCGCGATCGTGATCCCGCGCGGCACGCTCGAGACGAAGGTCGAGGCCATGATCCCGCGCGCTGCGACGATCGTGATCTACTGTGCGAGCGGCAACCGCTCGGCGTTCGCCGCCGACACGCTCCAGCAGATGGGTTACAAGGACGTCACTTCGCTCGCCGCCGGATGGTCGGGTTGGGTGACGTCCGGCGGACCTGTCGAAGGCTGATGTGACCGCGGGCAGGCCGCGCGGAGCATGGAACCCGGCGATCGCGCGCATCGCGGGCGCGCTGGCTGCACGCGAGCCGCAGGTCGCGGAACGTGATGAACCGTTCCGCGAGGCGGCCGTCGCGATCGTGCTCCGTGCGCGCCCCGACGACGACTGCGACCTGCTGCTCATCCGCCGTGCCACGCGCGCGAGCGACCCGTGGAGCGGACAGATCGCGCTCCCTGGCGGTGTATATTCGGCGGGCGACAGGTCGCTCGAGGACACCGCCGTGCGCGAGACCGCAGAGGAGCTCGGCCTCGATCTGCGCATGTACGGCACCGTGCTTGGCGCGATGGATGAAGTGCGGCCGCGCATCTCGGCCTTGCCCCCGATCATCATCAGGCCGTATGTCTGCATCGTGGAATCATCGCCGCCGCTCGTGATGAACGACGAGGTGGCCGAATACCGATGGGTCGCGCTGGGCAGTGTCTTCGCGCCGGAAGTGCGCGTGCAGACGACCGTCGAGGCGCGCGCACTGCGCATGCACGTCGAAGCGCTGCAGGTGGGCGACTTCACCATCTGGGGACTCACTGAGCGGATCCTGACCTCACTTCAGCAACTGGCCGGATGACCGACACGAAGCGTACGGCGTGGACCGCGCTCGCAGTGACCGTCGTTGCATTCACGCTCGCGAGCCTCGTGGACACCTGGGCGTTCCACAACATCCGGATGCAGGGCGTCTACGAGAAGGACTGGGGACGCCTGCTGCGCGTGATGGGGTTCATGGGCACGTGGGCTGCACTCGCACTCGCGGTGGGATTGCACGACGCGGGCGCGACCGCAGATCGGAAGCCAGCGCACCCCCGACGTCGCGCATGGCTGCTGCTCTGGTCGCCGGCACTCGCGGGCGGGATCGCCGAACTGCTCAAGATCATCACGCGCCGTGAACGTCCCGGCCTGCACGACGGACTCTATGGATGGCGCCCGTGGAGCGAGCGCACCTTCAGCGGAGCAGGACTCGCATTGCCCAGCTCGCATGCGGCAGTCGCCTTCGGCGGAGCGGCGATGCTCGCCGTGCTGTTCCCGAGGACGCGATGGGTGGGTTACGTACTGGCTGCCGGGTGTGCGCTCACCCGGGTGCTGGCTGGCGCACATTTTGTGAGCGACGTGACGCTGGCCGCGGCGATCGGGTGGGCGACGGCGGCCGTACTGAATCGAAGGTGGAAGGGTGATGGTTGAAGGTGGAAGGTGAAAGGTGGATCCCATCACGCACACCATGGTCGGCGCCACGATGGCCCGCGCCGGCCTCGACCGCCGCACACCGCTCGCCGCCGCGACGCTGATGCTCGCGGCGAACGCGCCGGACATCGACATCGTCACGATGTTCGCCGGCTCGTTCGATGGCATCGCCTTCCGGCGCGGCTGGACGCATGGCCCCGTCGCGCTCGGCGTGCTGCCGTTCATCCTCACGGCGCTCGTGCTCGCCTGGGACCGCCTCATCCGCCGACGTCGCGACATCGCGCTCGCGCCGGTGGATGCGCGCTGGACGCTCATCATCGCGTGCATCGGCGTCATCAGTCATCCCGCGCTCGATTGGCTCAACACCTACGGCATCCGCCTGCTCATGCCGTTCAGCGACCGGTGGTTCTACGGCGATGGCGTGTTCATCATCGATCTTTGGCTGTGGGTCATGCTCGGGCTCGCACTGTTCCTCCCGCGCCGCACCACGCGGCGCGTGCAGGCGTTCGGCGCGACGGCGCTCGTCTACATCGCGCTGATGATCGCGGGGAGCGCGGTGGCGGAGCGCATCGCGCACCGCGCGGCGTCCGCGCACGGGATCGCCGACGTACGGGAGGTGATGTACGCGCCGATGCCCGCGCGGCCGCTCGCGGGCGGACTCATCATCGTCACGGCGACCGACTACCACTTCGGCGATTTCCGTTGGCTCACGCCCGGCGATGATCGCGTGCGCATGGACGGCAATGTGATCGCGCGCGGCGACTGGAGCGCACCCGCTGTGCAGGAGGCGATGCGCACGGAGAACGTGCGTCACTATCTCGTCTGGTCGCGCTATCCGTTCGTGCGCACGGAGCCGGTCGATGGGGGCATTGCAGTCACGTTCGGCGACGCGCGGTTCTCCGATGGATTCGCCGCCGGCGGTCTCGAAGGACTGCGCGTGATCGTGCGCTGACAAGAAGAAAGCCCCGCCGGCGCACAGCCGACGGGGCTTTCTGCCCGATCGCGATGCGCTACCAGCCTACCTCGCGAAGCAGTAGAACAACCCGTTGCCGCCGGTCGCCTGCAGGTTGGCCTGGCCGCAGCCGCGTGACGGATGCGCGGAGTTCCACGACGTCGGGCGCACGCCGCCGCCCTGCTTGTCGTGATGCCCGACGAGCGCGCTGCCCGTGGCCGACGAACTCGTCCAGTTGTCGCACGTGGTATCCGTGGTGTCCGACGACACGCGACCGTCTGGCATCGAGCCGGTGAGGATGTCGTGCATGTTCGGCGTGTCGCCGCGGGCATTCACCATCACGCCCTTCTCCGACAGGCTGTTCTCCTTGCCGAGGAAGTTGTTGTCGCCATGCAGCTCCTCGAC
>JANOTV010000108.1:0-4664 GCA_031416495.1 Gemmatimonadota bacterium | reverse complement strand
CCGATGCCAGCCCGGGCAGGTCGTGCTGCACGCTCTCCCTGGTCTGATACATCACCTCGAGTCCATCCTTTTCGAGAATCACGAATCCGAGCCGGTCTCCCTCCGGTACCTCGGCCGTCCGCACGAAACCGAGTCGCTCCCAGAATTCGAGGCAGGGCTCGATCACCTCCACCATCAACACCGGCGTGATCTTCCCGAGTGTGTAGCTCATCAGCGACCTCCCTGCCGCAGTGCTGCGTGCCTGGCGGCGAGCTTCTCGAGTCCTGCCGCGATCTCCTCACGGCTCACCCAGCGACCGCGCACCATCACACCGCTGCGGCGCGTGAGGTTCGCAAGATCTGCCATCGGGTTCGCGTCCAGCAGCACGAGGTCGGCCCACTGTCCTTCGGCCACCGTGCCGAAACTCCCGTCCTGCTTCAGCGACTCGGCCACATAGCGCCCGACGTTCTTCGTCCCGCTCTCGAGCACCTGATGGTTCGTGAGCCCCGCAGCCTTCGCGACGCCGAGTTCACGGTGCATCGCGAAGCCGGGCACGTTGAACATCTGCGGCGAGTCGGTGCCCATCAACAACGGCGCTCCGACATCGGCGAGCGTCTTCAGCATCTGCCGGCGTAGCGCGAGGTACCGCGCA
Source organism: Gemmatimonadota bacterium (assembly GCA_031416495.1). Taxonomy (GTDB): domain Bacteria; phylum Gemmatimonadota; class Gemmatimonadetes; order Gemmatimonadales; family Gemmatimonadaceae; genus Pseudogemmatithrix. Next base: position 4,033 of record JANOTV010000108.1, on the reverse strand, counting down.
CGCCGCTCCGGCGTCATGTCCTGGTTCTTGTCGGCGAGCGCGCGGCCGCGCTTCTGGTTCATCCACGCCGTCACCTGGTTGGGATGCGCGTACCGCATCTCGGGCAGCGCACCGAGCTGCTCCGGCGACGCGTCATTGTAGAAGTTCTCCCAAAGGTACATCGTCGGGACGTTCCAGACCGTGAGCTCCTTCGACATCTCCGCGAGTGCGCGGAATTTCGCGGAATCCACCTGCTCAATCACGTCGCCAAGCGTGTTGCCGGGCGTTGAGTAGACGGCGCTGTCCCGCACCGCCGCCTCGAGATAGCCGTCCACATGGTCGATCGTCGCGATGCCGCTCCGCATCGCATGCACGATGCCGACCTCCATCGGCACGTGGCCTCCGAACGTCATGCCCTGAGCCTTGAGCTCCGCGACCGCCGCGTCCCACGTGGCGCGGCTGAATCCGGGATGGATCTTCATGAGGTCGTAGCCGACCAGCTTCGCCGCCTTCACCGCAGCGACTGCCGCCTCGGCGTTCGGCGCCGAGTTGCCGTTCAATGATGGGGCCGCCGCGAAGATCCTCGGTCCGAGCATCGCGCCGCTCGCGAGCTGCTGCCTGAGGTCGATCTGGTACGGCGCGCCGAGCATGCCGCGGATCGTCGTGATGCCATTGGCGACATAGAGGAACATGATGTCAGCCAGCTGCTCATCCGTCGGGTTTCCGGGCGGCACGTGCGCATGCATCTCGGCAAGACCCGGCATCAGGAACTTGCCGCGCCCATTGATGCGCGTGGCACCGGCCGGCACCGCCGTGCGCGCCGCCGCTCCCACCGTCACGATCCGTCCGTCGCGGACGATCACCGTCTGGTCCCTGAGCGTGCGCTCGCTGTCCATCGGAATTACCGTGACATTCGTGATCGCGATGGGCGTCGATTGCGCGAACGATGCGCGGGGCGCGAGATTCGACGCGGCCATGGCGGCGGTCACCGTGGCGGCGGTCGCAGCGACTGCACTGCTGCGCCGCAGTGCGATGCTGAGGAAGGAGTGCATCTGGAGACCCGGTGGTGTGCCTGCGGTGTGCCTGCGGTGTGCCTGCTTGTCCGCGTGGCATCAGGGTGGGGGCGCGCGACGTTTCGAGGTTAACTTACGGTACCGCAATGTCGATTGTTCAAGACCCCACCCCGCGCGCCGGGATCCTCGGCCTAAGCTACCGGCAACTGATCGCGCTTATCGCGCTGATCAACGCCTTCGTCGCCACCTACCTGCACCTGTGGAAAATCGGCAAGGCGGGGACCCTCGCCTGTGGCAGCGGCGGTGGGTGCGCGATCGTGCAGTTCAGCCCATGGAGTTGGTTCCTCGGGGTGGACGTCGCGCTCATCGGTGCCGTCGGGTACACGCTCATTGTGATCGTGGTGATCGTCGGCTCACGCGAACGCCTCGAGAACGCCACCGGCCCGGCCCTCGCACTCGCACTCGCGGCGCTCATCTTCTCGGCGTTCGTATTCACGCTGCGACTCAAGTACTACGAGTTCTTCGTACTGAAGACGTTTTGCCCGTGGTGCGCGATCTCGGCGGTGTCGATCACCGTGCTGACTGTCATCGTTGCGTTGGAGTTGCGGCGCATGAGACGCATCGCGCACTAGTTGGGGCTTGGCAGGAGGTTGGTGACTACCACCAGCTCGAGGAAGTGTTCGCGCGAGACCCAGCGGCGTTTTTCCACGACCTCATCCAACATCAACGTGATGTGCGCGTTGGGCCCCCCGAACCCAAGGAGCGATATCCGCAGGAACACACGGGCGAGTTCGATCAACCGTGGGCGTGCCGTCATTGTGCTCCGAGTGGCTAGGGCCGGAATCGAACCGGCGACACGCGGATTTTCAGTCCGCTGCTCTACCAACTGAGCTACCTAGCCGTCCTTGCTGAGAGTCGAAAAGTAGCGACCCCCGCGCCTGCTCTCAAGTCGCAAGCGCTTCATTTTGAGACGACCTAAGCGCAACTCCCATTTCGGTTTCCGGCACCCTACACCGTCATTCACCGTAGATTCACGGGGCAACGCGACCGGCTCTCCGGTTGTCGTACTCATGGCACTATCCGGCGTCTGACCGCCTTCCGTATCCTGAGGATCTCGATGGTTTCCCTGCGTTCCGCCCTGCTGCTCCCCCTCGCCCTCCTCGCGGGCACGAACCTCGGTGCCCAACGGCTCGGCGACCCGATGTCCACGGGCGCCCTCAGGTCCAGGCTCGAGGCCTACGCCGCCGATTCCATGCGTGGCCGCCTCACCGGCACGGCCGACAACGTGAAGGCGACGCGCTACATCGCCGAGGAGGTGCGCAAGATGGGACTCACGCCGGCAGGGGACAGCGGCACGTTCCTCCAGCGCGTCCCGCTCGTGCGCACCGTGCTCGACACGAGCCGCAGCAGTCTCGCCGTCGGCAGCCGCACGCTCCGTCCCTACGACGAATATCTCCCGCGGAATCAGGGACCAAACGCGCGCGCGTTCGATGGAGCACCGGTGGTCTTCGCCGGTGTCTGGGGCAACGCAGCTTCCCTGGGCGGCGATGCCGTCCGCGGCAAAACGGTCATCGTCGCCGTACGGCCCGAGAGCACCACGGTGATCAAGCTTCAGGCGCAGGCGAGATTCGCGCAGGCCGCGGCCATCGTCATCGCGAACTTCGACCTGATCCCGACCAGTCTCCGCGGACAGATCGCCGCTTCTCCGCTCGGACTCGATGCGCCCGCCGGTGCGACGCCGACACTGCCTGCGTACATGCACATCTCCGTCGCGACCGCAGCGGAGATCCTCGGCGTTCCTTCACTCGCCGACGCGACCATCGGCCGCGAAGGCACTCCGCTGCGCGGATCGATCGCCTTCGGCAAGCAAAACGTCGAGGCGTACAACGTCGTCGCCGTGCTGCGCGGCAGTGATGCGACACTCCGCTCGGAGTATGTCGCCGTCGGTGCGCATAGCGACCATGTGGGCATGACCATGCCGCAGGATCGCGACTCCACCCGCGCCTTCAACCTCGAGCTCCGTACCAAGCAGCTCGCGAACAACGGATTGATCACGCAGTCGATCTACGAATCGATCACCGTGAACATGGATTCCATCCGCCGGCTGCATCCCACGCCGCGCATGGACTCCGTCTACAACGGCGCCGATGACGACGGGTCGGGCTCGATGGGCGCGCTCGAAGTGGCGCGCGCCTTCGCCGCGCAGCGCGTGAAGCCCAGGCGTTCCGTCATCTTCGTCTGGCATACCGGCGAGGAGCTCGGGCTGTTCGGCTCCGAGCATTTCACCGATCACCCCACAGTGCCGCGCGAGCAGATCGTCGCGCAGCTCAATCTCGATATGATCGGCCGTGGCAAGGCAGGCGACGAGATCGACGGCGGTCCGAACTACCTCCAGCTCATCGGCGCGCGGAAGCTCTCCACGCAGCTCGGTGACCTCATCGAGAAGGTGAGCATCGGGAAGAAGTTCAACTGGGTGTTCGACCTCCAGTACGATGCAAGCGGCCATCCCGAGCAGTACTACTGCCGCTCCGACCACTACAACTACGCGCGCTACGGCATCCCCGTCGTCTTCATGACGACCGGCGGGCACGCCGACTATCACGAGATCACCGACGAGGTCGAGTTCATCGACTTCGACAAGCTCTCGAAGGTCTCGCGCTTCGTGCACGAACTCGCGAACGTCATCGCGAACGGCGCCGAGCGGCCGGTGGTGGACAAGCCGCGTCCGGATCCGCGCGGCCGCTGCGTCCAGTAACACTCTGTTGCTCTGATCCACTCATACCTTCATGGAATGCGACGTCCAATGAGATTCTCCAGGAAGACATGCCTGTTCGCTGCGACGGCGATGCTCCTGCCGGCGATGGCGTCCGCACAGTCGGCGAAGATCCGCGTGCCATTCTTCATCGACACGCTGCCGAATGGCCTCACGCTCATCGTGCACGAGGATCGCACGGTGCCGATCGTCACCACCAACGTCTGGTATCACGTCGGGTCGGGTGATGAGAAGGTCGGGCGCACGGGCTTCGCGCATCTCTTCGAAC
>JANOTV010000107.1:0-2237 GCA_031416495.1 Gemmatimonadota bacterium | reverse complement strand
GGCCCGTTCTCCATCACCGCCGCGCCGATGATCGAGGCATGCCTGCGCCATCGCGCGCACTACCTCGACATCACGGGTGAGATCAGCGTGTTCGAGCAGATGGCGGCGTTGAATGCGAGGGCCGCGAGCGCCGGCATCACCGTGATACCGGGGGTCGGGTTCGATGTGGTACCCTCGGATTGTCTCGCTGCGCACCTCAAGCGTCGCCTGCCGAGCGCGACGGCGCTCACGCTCGCGTTCACGGCCGGCACCGGTCTCTCGCATGGCACGGCCCTCACGATGGCGATGAATGCCGGCGCAGGCGGCGCGGTGCGTCGCAGCGGACGCATCAAGCGCGTCCCCGCCGGCTGGCAGACGCGCCGCATCGATTTCGGCGAGACGCGCAGCGACGGCAGCCGCCGCGAACGATTCTGTGTCACGATCCCGTGGGGCGATGTCTCGACGGCGTGGCACAGCACCGGGATCCCCGACATCACCGTCTACGCGGGAGCCACGCCGGTCTTGGCGCGCGCGCTTCGCTTCTCGCGGTTCATTGCGCCGCTGCTTTCCACCAAGCCGGCGCAGGCGATGATGAAGCGCGTGATCGACCGGCGACCTGCGGGCCCGAGCGACGCGCAGCGCGAGCGCGCGGTGAGCCGCCTCTGGGGCGAGGCGACCGATGCCGCGGGCGCCGTCGTGCGTTCACGGCTCATCGCCCCCGATGGCTACACGCTCACCGCGATGACCGCGGTCGCCGCAGCGAAGCGTCTGCTCGATGGCGGCATCGCGACGGGCTTCCAGACGCCGTCGCGCGCGTTCGGTGCCGACTTCATCCTCGAGTTCCCGCGCGTGACGCGCGAGGATATCCTCTAGTGCGGTTCGAGACCGCGCGCACCGTCGCCGACGCCGACATCGACGAGCTCGGTCACGTCAACAACGTCGTGTACCTGCGATGGGCGCAGGATGTCGCGACCGCCCACTGGCGTGCCGCGGCCACGAGCGAGCAGCTCGACGCGATCGCCTGGGTCGCGCTGCGTCACGAGATCGACTACAAGCTCGCCGCCGTGCTGGGTGACCGCATCATCGCATCGACATGGGTCGGCAGCGCCGAAGCGATCCGCTTCGAGCGCTTCGTCGAGATCCTGCGCGCCTCCGACCGTCGAGTACTCGCGGCGGCACGGACGATCTGGTGCCCGATCAATCGGACGACCGGCCGGCCTACGCGCGTAGGCGAGGATGTGCGCCGCGTCTTCTCGGCCTGACCACGACGATGCTCGCACGCCTGGTCGGGTGCGTGGCGGGCGTCCTCGTCTGCACGATCGTGCAGGAGCTCGTGCACACCGAGCAGGTGCGCCGGCTTGGCGGAGAGATGCGATTCGCCTGCGCGTATTGTCGCGGCTATCTTGCCGGAGGCGGCTATCGCACCAATCCGCTCGAGGAGGAGGCCGGATGCGTTCGTCGCCGAATGCGGACGCTTACTCGATGGAGCCTAATAGGGATTCAATGGAGTACCGTCAATATGCGCTTGGCATTTTTCGACGGGTCCCTACATCGGGGGCTAGGTTATGTCACCAGCGCCGCGCAGTCGACATCATGCGGCTTCCTGAGCGCTAGACTACTCCTCTTCTCCCGCGAGGGCGTCCAATGGACACGCAATTGACAATCGATGAGTTCGCTTTCCAGGAGATCTACCGTCCGATCCTCGACACCGATGGAAGCTGGCGCGACTTCTGGTGGCGGGATGATCCCGAGTGTCTCGCGAGGCTCGCCGAGGCAGCGCCGGAACGTCGCGTCTGGACGCTTGTCGACATCGGAGGATTCACGCTGGTGACGTCGGGGCGCCACTTCGTGAGTCGGCTGGCGTACTACATCACCGAAGTCCCGGTGCCGGAGGACGTGGACGTTGAGGTCTACGACCGTGACGAGTTCGAGGAGTGGGAGGCGCAGTTGGCTGCGAATACGGAAACTTAGGCGGTGCGCCCCCACGACTCTACGCGCAGATGCGGTCGCGCTACGCGGCTTCGCCGCGGTAGAGAATTGGGTCAAGTCGGCACGATTCTCTCAGTGACCCGGGAAGAATGAAAAGCTTTGGTCCGGCGTCAAATCGGTATAGCCTGTACAAGCTGTAGTGCTCGTGTCGCACTGACGAGACCTCCACCTCATTCCTCGTGAGGAAGAACGGAGTCATCTCCGCGAGTCGCGTGGTCTTCACCTCGATCAGGCGTTCCTGGCCCGAGGTCTCGAATGACAAGACATCG
>JANOTV010000106.1:0-1867 GCA_031416495.1 Gemmatimonadota bacterium | reverse complement strand
CCGGCTACGCCGAGGACAAGGACTCCGCCGAGGATGAATTTTGTGCGGGGGTGCAACAAGAACGGCTCCGGGATGAACTGGCGAAATGACGGTACCCGTCACCGAGTGAAGTTACGGCTGTGGCAGAGCTTGTCGCTCCTCGCCGGGAAGAAGATCGTAGTCGTCGAGCGGAATCGCCCGGCTCAGATCACCGCCTCAGACCGGTCTTCGACCCCGAGCACCGGCACCCAGTGTGCGAGGTATCCGCGGTCTAGATCCGAGGACCGGAGGGCCATCAGGGACGCGACATCCTCCAGCTGCCGCGCCGAGCCGCCGAGCCGCGCACACTCCAGTTTCGAGAGGATCACGTCCTCGAGCGACGCGACCACGACGACCCGGCGCAATTGGTCCTCGGTCGCATCGATCACCAGATCGATGTCGAGGGTGGCGCGGGGAGACCCGTGATACGCGGCCGCCACTGAACCCGTGACCATGAAGGGTACGCCAGCCGCCCCCAAAGCAGCCGCAACCTGGCGCAGCAGACTGCCACCAGTCACGGCCGGTGGGCGTCCGAGGGCTGGTCGGGTGGCGCGGGCATCTCGGTTCGGGTGGTTCCCGCCCCGCTCTCGGTTCGGACGCGGGCGAGTCGCCGCAACCAGTCACCCGCCTCGAGCGCCAAGGCGACGCTGGCCTCGGGGTTTAGGTGTCGCAACGCGCGCGATTGCACCGCCGCAGCTTCGAGCGTCGTGTCGTGCACGCATGGAAAGGTATGACACCGCTGACCCGCGGCACAATGCGCCCGTCGATCGTGAGGCGCGATCGGGCCCGTGGATCAAGTGTCGAGCTGACGCACCCGCTCCACGGCGATACCGGAGGCACGCCGTGACGGTGCGGGCCGCCTGATAGTCGTAAATAGAATGAGGTCGCGCTTCTCATCGCGCAGCGCACAGGACGTCCACCGGGAAGGCGATGCATCGTCGGGACAGGGTAATCATCGACATCTCGATCGCCGCGCTAGGCGGCATCGCGGTGCTTTTCGCGTCGCTCGCCTGGTACCTCTGGCGCGAGTCGTTCACGGCCGAGGAGGCGCACATGGGTGGCCTCGCGACCACCCTCGGCGAGCGCACCGAGGCGATGATCCTCGACACGCGCGCCCTCCTCGTCAAGTTCGACAAGCTCCCGCAGCCCCGCTGCTCGTCGGCCCACCTCAGGGCACTGCAGGACGCCGCGATGGGCCGTCCGCACATCCGCGCGATCGGCTATTGGCGCGCGGCCGAGCGGCAGTGCGGCGTGGGCTTCCTGCAGACGGGCGCGCTCAAGCCCGCGCGCGCCGACCGCATCTACGACTCGGGCGTGATCGCCTGGTGGCCCGGCCCGCAGACCGAGGTCGGCGGCGTCCAGCTCTTCCTCATGCGCTTCGGCGACCACGACGTCGCCATCGATCCGCGCGGCCTCCTCGCCGTCGGGCCGCTACAGGAGCGACAGGTCGGCCTCTGGGTCGAGAAGCTGCGGCTCGCCTCCGAGCCGGCGGATGCCGACCTCCCCGAGCCCGAGTCGCTGAAGGTTGGCCTCACGCTCGACCGCATGCACGGACGCGCGATCTCCCGCTACTCGCGCGGCGGCGAGATGCCCATCGAACTCGTCGCGATCGAGCCGATCGGGACCTTCTGGAGCCGCTACGCACCGACGCTCGTCGTGGGGAGCGGGATCGGCCTCCTGCTCGCCGCCGCCTGGCTCTTCGCCCTCATGCGCTACACGCGGCATCGCCTGAGCCTCGCGTCGATGCTGCGGAACGCGCTCGCCGGCCAGCGGGTGCACGCCGTCTACCAGCCGGTGGTGGAACTCGCGACCGGCCGGTGCGTCGGGGCCGAGGCGCTCGCGCGCTGGA
>JANOTV010000105.1:0-3967 GCA_031416495.1 Gemmatimonadota bacterium | reverse complement strand
CGAGCCGATCATGGGGGAGATGGTCGGCGGCGCCAGTGCAGGCTCGCCGCCACCCCGAGCTGCAGCAGGCCCGTCCTCGCCTCGAGCGTCGTCGGCGTCGCGTTGAGCTTCACCTGGCCGCTCGCCCTTGCGCGACCCGCGGGCCGATTACACCGCGCGGAGTCCGTGGCGCGCCGTGCAGCGCCGCACCATACTTCCACGACCCCGATTGAATTTCCTTCTGTGACGATCGCATGCTCACCCGTGGCCGCGAGCGCCAGGCTGACCGCCGCAGGCGGGGCAGTAGGTTGCGCTCTCGGGGACGGAATGGCTGCAACGAAGGCAGCTGTCGGACAGGGTGTCCTCCCGGCGGATGTCCCTGTAACCTCTTGCAGAACGCGACGGGTCGCAAGCGGCTCAGCGGAGCTCGCTCACTTGTTGGCCTCCTGCACCGCAGCCTTCACGCGAGTCACGAAGTCGGGGATGAACCGTACGAATCGCGCGGTCGACACCGCCGGGCTCTGCGCATAGATGATCCCACCGTCGTGCGAGAGCCGGTTCGACCAGCCCGGGGTATCGAGGAACCGCGCGTCCTGGCCCCAGACGCGAGTCGGTCCGGCCATCTCGCCGGTGCGCGCATCGAAGCGCGCGCGATACCAGGTGACCCCGGAGCGATAGAGCAGCTCGGTGTCCGAGAGCCAGAGCGGCTCGAACCCTATCGCCGCGACCTGTTGCTGCTCCCCGCGTGACGGATACGCGCTCACGAAGAGCCCGCCGGCTGGCGCTGTATGCCAGGCCAGGCGCTTCCCGTCGGGGGAGACCGTCGCGAACAGGCCGTCGGTGAAGAGCGTATCGATCGCGACCGGCCGTTTCGCTATGTCGATCCGATACACGTTCGAACTCTGCCCGTCGCGCGCGAGGACGGTGTGGTCGTCGGCGAAGTCGAGCATGTCGAACGCATCGGTCGGGTTGCGCCCACGCATGAGTGTGTCTGGAGCGGACGAGGCGTTCGGCGACCCGTAGACCAGTGCCGAGCCGTCGCTGTCCTCAACGCGCACGGCGATCCGCTCGCTCGCCGGGTCCCAGAGCGGGAACTTGATGTTCAGTCCGCGCAGCCAGGTCTGGCGCTGGCCGCTGCGCAGGTCATAGACGCGCAGTTCGTTCCCCTCTGACGTCGCCACCACGGCGGCGAGGCGACGGCGGTCGCGACTCAGGTCGAAGCGCAAGAAGGAGGCGCGCTCGATCGGCAGCGGCACCGGCGCGGCGCCCTCGCGCAGGATCACCATGCGCGCATCGAGCGCGCCCGCTGCGGGCACGAAACCAAGGAGTCCGTTCGCCGCAAGGTCGAGCGTCGCCGCCCCGAAGGCGCCGCGGTCGATGCCGCTCACGAGCGACACCGAGCGACCGATCAGTTGCGTCTTGCGATCGTACCGCGCCGCCCGCAGCTCGCCGTCGAGCGAGACGTAGATGACGTGGTCGGCGTCGACGAGCTGGAAGGACGACCCCGAGACCGGAGCGCCCGATGATCCGTCCGCGGCGCGTGTGCGAAGCGGCCACGACTCGCCCGACTTCGGGTCCACGAGCACGGCCGTTTCGTTGAAGCTGCAGAGCAGGCGCTCGTCGGTCGGGAGCCACTGACCGAAGACGCACCGGGTGAAGCGACCGATCGACCGGTCCTCGATGCGTCCTACCTCGGGATCGATCCACCCGAACTTGAACCCTCCCCCTGTGATCGCGAAGAGTCGCGTGTTCGAGACCCATTGCAGCGTCGTCGGCTCATCGCCATCGAGCAGGCGCCGCGGCTCGCCGCCGGCGATGGGTACGATCATCGTACGATCCCCCACGATGAACGCGATCTGCTTCCCGTCCGGCGAGACCCGCGGCCGGGTCGCACCGACGGTCCCGGCGATCGCGCGTGCGCTCGCATCGACAAGACTGCGATACCAGAGTCGTGCGGTGTCCCCGCGCTCCACCCGGTACACCATGAAGGACCCGTCCGGCGCGAGCGAGAGGTTGCCGCCCACCGTCCCGCCCCCGATGGCGCCGACCCTCGCGAACGGCGACATCGGCGCGCTGTCGGGTAGGGCGGCGTCGAACATCGCGGGCTGTCGCGACGCGACCGCACGCCGTTCGGCAGCGATCAACGCCATGCCCTCGAGCACCGCCACGCCGAGCAGCACAGCGAAGGCCACCCTGCCGCGCTTTCCCGATAACCAACCGATGGGCTTTGACATCGGAACGACGGACGCCGTCCCGGTGCCGACGCGCGTCGCGCCGGCGGCACTCGCGGCGTGCAGCGCGTCGGAGAACGCCTGCGCCGTCGCGTACCGGTCGGCCGGGAGCTTCGCGAGCGACCTCAGCACCACGTCCTCGACCGCAGGCGGCACGGTGTCGCGCAGCGTCGTGAGCGGCGTCGGCCGCTCGGAGAGCAGTCGCGCGGCGATCGCCTGCACGCTCGACCCGGTGAAGGGCGGATCGCCGGCGAGCATCTCGTATGTGACCGCGCCGAGCGCGTAGACGTCGGCGCGCGCGTCGATGTTGCGCTCGCCCATCGCCTGCTCGGGGCTCATGTACTGCGGCGTGCCTAAGCTCAGCCCCGTCTGCGTCATGCGCGCGCCGCCCGCCGACTGCACGGCGAGTGCGATGCCGAAGTCGGCAACGAGCGCGTGGCCCCCTTGGAGGAGGATGTTCTCCGGCTTGATGTCGCGGTGGATGATCCCCAGCGCATGCGCCGCGCTCAGCGCGGCGGCGAGGTCCGCCGAGAGTCCTAGCGGTGCATCCATCAGTCGAACTCCTGGACTTTCTGCCACTCCCCGACGACACCAAGTCGAATCGCCCAGCGCTCGAGCTCGGCACGGTCCACCAACGCACCACTGACCCTCAGCATCAACGCGATGTCGCGAAGGTGGCGCTCCGAACCGCCGATCCGGTAGTACCGCAACTTGCTCAGGATCACCGCCTCGATCGGCGCGAGCGACACCTCGTCGTCGTCGATCCGTCGCACGACCGCGTGTGCGAATGCCCAAGCGTTGAGCGGGTCATTGCCGGTCAGATAGATGTCCGCGCGCATCGTCGTGTGCTGATGGATCACGTTGAAGTCCTCAGAGGACCACGCAGTCGCGAATCGCGAGGCGTCGCGGGGATGCAGACCGATCACCAGATCGATATCGCGGGTGAAGCGAGGCTCGCCGTAGACGACCGACGCCACGCCACCGGTGACCATGTAGGGGATCCGCAACTGGTTCAACGGCCGCACGAAGAGTGAGACGAGTGTGGGCTCGTTCACTCGGAATCCTTGAGGAAGATCGCGCGCACCTCGGCTTCCACCTGCCCGAGCGTCCACTCCGGGTGCTGCGCCCGCACGCCTGCGGACTTCAACGACCACGCCTGTCGCCAGAGCGACTGCATCACAGCCACCTTCTCGGAGGCGGTCATCGTGCGGAGCCGCTGTAGTTCGAGGTCGTGTACGGACGTCATGCTTCAAGATACCGAATCGGCGCGCAATGGCGACGGAAGTCGTCGAGTGCCGCTCCAGCCCTGGCCCGCCCCACCGGATCATCCAGCCCCTACACTTAGTGGCAATGGGATCACTCTCCGAGGCACGGCCCAAGTCACGAATCTTCAGAGTCGCGCGCCGATGAAGGCGAAGACCGCCTCACAAGCGCGCCAGCTCGAGCAGATCCCGAACATCGGGAAGTCGATCGCTGGAGACTTGCGCGCGATCGGGATCTGCGAGCCGGCGCAGTTGATCGGGCGCGATCCATACCTGCTCTACGAGCAGAGCAACGCCGTGGCCGGCGTGAGGCAGGACCCCTGCTTGATCGACTGCTTCATCGCAGCGGTGCGTTTCATGGAGGGTGGACCGCCGCGGACCTGGTGGGAGTTCACCGCTGAGCGAAAGGCGCGAATGGCCTCGCGGTAGCTGCGCTACGGCCGACCCGCCAGCTTCGCGATGATCGCCTGCGCCGTGCTCGCCGAGTGCGGCGGA
>JANOTV010000104.1:0-3073 GCA_031416495.1 Gemmatimonadota bacterium | reverse complement strand
CGCGACCGTGTGCAGCAAGATGTTGGTGTGTACGGCCGCGTCGCCGATCGCCCGCCCGTCGCGCCGCCCCCGCGGCGTAGCGATGGGGATCAACCGCAGCCCGATCGCCACGACGACGAGTGCGGCGATCAGCGCGCCGCGTCCCAGGGGTCCCATCACTTTGGTGACTCCTTGAAGAGTGCGCGGTACATCTCCTGCGGCCGCTCACCCTCGGCCGGGGCGCGGTACTCGTTGGAGTGCTTGATCATCAGGTTCGAGGACCGGAAGACGCCGTCGCGCCCGTAGCGCCCTTCGACGATCACTCCCATCCCGTCCCGGAACATCTGGGGTGGGGCGCCGCTGCTCTGTACGGCCACCTCGCCCCCCGAGTCCCCCGAGTCCCCCGAATCCACGACGGCGAAGCGCAGGTCGAGGGACTTCTCGTCCCACACCACCGATCCCGGCTTCACCTCACCGCCCAGTCGCACCGGGACCTCGATTGCGTCGGTCCCCTTGGCGAGCAGTTCGGTCGGCGTGAAGAAGAAGACGACGTTCCGGTCGAGCCCTCCGTAGAGGAGCCACCCGAACGCGCCCACGATCACCAACACGCCGACCACGGCCCAGCGGCGGTTGCCGCTCCTGCCCGCAGCGCTCATCGCGCCCCCCCCGCCGACTGGCGCGTCGCACGGTGGTACTCCTCACGCGCGCGCCGCAGGGCGCCGTGCGCGTGCACCGCATACGCGGCCAGGCACACCCAGGTCAGGGCGTAGGCGGCGATCACGAAGTTGATGCTGCTGCTGTATTCCATGGTCAGCGTCCTCCAAGGGCGACGGCGTCATCCAGTTGCTCGGCGGCGCGCGCCACGCGCGCCGCCTCGTACCGGCGACGGACGAAGTAGATGAGCACGAACAGGAAAGCCAGCGCGTTCACGCGGAGCCCGTACACGTAGGCCGGATCGACCGTGGAGGGACTCGACTGCACCTGATGTAGCGTCCGCCACCAGTTCACGGAAAGGTAGACGATCGGCACGTTGATCGCGCCGAGCACTCCCACGGCCGCCGACCAGCGGGCGCGACGCTCAGGCTCCTCGATGAATGCACGCAGCGAAAGATAGCCCACGAAGATCAGCAGCAGCACCAGCGTCGAGGTGAGGCGGGCGTCCCACGTCCACCAGACCCCCCAGGTCGGCTTCCCCCAGATCATCCCCAGCGCCAACGTGAGCGCGTTGAACATCGCGCCCACCTCGGCGGCCGCGGCGGCGATCAGGTCGTGGGTCTCGTTCCCCTTCCAGAGCACGAGGAGGCTGAAGACCAGCACGACGAAGAATGCGAGGAAGGTCGTCCACGCGGCCGGCACGTGCACGTACATGATCTTCTGCAGGTGCCCCATATCGCGGTCGGGCGGCGACACCAGGACGGCCGACACCTGCGCGAATATGAGGAAGAGCAGCGCGAAGGCACCGAAGAGCGGCCAACGGCCCGCGCGCGGCACGGCGGTCTCGGAGAGATTGAAGGCGGATGGACTCACTATGTCAGCCCTCTATGATCTGAGCGAATGCGAGGTGGGTGGCGCTGAGGAAGATAAGATCGTACGCGAGGAGGAGACGGATCCAGACGCCGGCCTCCTGCATCACGTCGCCCCCGAGCAGTGCGCGCGAGGCCTGCATCGCGGCGAGGAGCACGGGCACGAGCATCGGGAAGAGCAGGAGCGGGAGCAGCACCTCGCGGGCTCGACTGCGGCTCGCCATCGCGCCGTAGAAGGTGCCGAGCGTGACCAAGCCGATCGCGCCGAGCGCGAGCACGCCGAGGAGCGCAGGCCAAGCCGCGGGAACCGTCACTTGGAAGAGCACGACCCCCACCACGACCACGATCACCAACAGAAGCCCGACCAGGACGAGGTTCGCGAGCAACTTGCCGGTGAAGATAGTCCATCGCGCACCGGGATAGAGCAGGAGCGGCTCCAGGGCGCCCGTTTCTAGCTCCACCTGATAGGACCGGTTGAACGCGAGTACACCGGCGAAGAGCACCGCGAGCCAGAGTGCGCCCGCAGCGGCGTGGCGCAGCGCCGCCGCATCGGGACCGAGCGCGAAGCCGAAGAGCACCAGGATCGTAACGCCCAGCGCGACGACGGAGTTGAACCCCGCCTTCGAGCGCCGCTCGGTGGTGAGGTCCTTCCACGCGATCGCCCGCACGCGGCGCCAATCGTCGCGCCACGCCATCAGGGCACCCTCGAGATACGCCCATCGACGATCGTGACGGTGCGGTTCAGCACTCCCGTCGCCGGAGCGGTCTCGTGCAACACCACGAGCGCGGCCGCGCCCCGCGCGACGGCGCCGTGCAGCATCGCGTTCATCAGGGTGATACCCTCCGCATCGAGGTTGCTGTACGGTTCATCCAGCAGCAGGACCCGCGGCGACCCGAGCAGGAGCCGCGCCAGCGCGAGCCGTCGCTGCATCCCGGCAGAGAAGCCCCGCACCCGGCGGTCGGCGACCGGGGAGAGCCCGACGCGTGCGAGCAGCACGTCGAGGTCCGGGGCGGGCAGCCCCAGCATCGTGACCGCGAACTGAAGGTTCTCGCGCGCCGTCAGGTCGTCGTAGAGTCCTGCACTGTGCGCGAGAAAGCCCACCTGCCGGCGGACCCCGTCCGGATCGTCGGTGACGTCCACGCCGCCGACCCGCGCCACGCCACCGTTCGACCGGAGCAGGGTGGCGAAGATGCGCAACAGCGTGCTCTTGCCGCTGCCATTCGCGCCAAGCAGACCGACAATCTCCCCAGGTGCCACGTGCAGCGAAACGCCGCGCAGCACCCAACTGGCCCCGAAACGGCGAGTCACCCCGTCCGCTTCGATCGCAAGGTCCTGCAGGGGAGATGTGGATGGCTGCATTAGCGCTTGAAGGGTCACTATGTAGGAGATTCGCCGACATCGGGCGATGCCTGAGCCTCTGTCAGGGTTCGGATGATGCGGTACTCCTCCGAGGTAAATATACAGAGTGAGCCGATCCCATATATCTTGTGAGGGAATCGCCTAGGAGATTCGGTGCTTCGCCCGACTTCAGTGGGCCGGGCGCTCATCTATGCTCTAAGCGGTGGCTGCC